>JASFYZ010000355.1:0-5506 GCA_045046665.1 Desulfobacterium sp. | reverse complement strand
TGGCTATCCAGGCGGTTGTCTCCCACCGGCTGAAGTACGAATGGAGGTGCTTGGTCCCGGACGACGGAGACTTCCGGGAACCGACAGTCTGCGATTTGATCAGGGAGCTACGTATCCGTAGCTATCACCCCCCCCCGTTTCCCCGGTTTCCCCTTCAAGCAGAAACGTTGTTCGCTCCAACTCCTTGAGATTTGCAGACTGCTTTTTCAGGAGTGCCATATCCGAACCCAAAATAAGGGTCAACGCCTGTTGATCTTTCCAGAAATCAAACAGAGACTGGGGCTTTGAAAAAAGATGCAAATATCCGGTCCCTTTAATGCGATGCAATGCCCGAAGACGTCCATTAACCGTGGTACGATTTTGTTCTATGATCTGCATGACGGCCTGCTGTTTCTGCTCAGCCTGCTTAATTTTATGGGTTAACTCCTGGATCTCCTGGGATACAAGAGAAACCCGAAGCCTGCGCTGATTGATGTGACGATTCACATCATCCAGTCGCTGAACAATATACAGTTGGTCCCGGGTCAGTTTATCTTCATCTTTTTCCAGTTCCTGTATACGATCTTCAAAAAGATGAATATCCACCAGATTTTTTTTCCGGGTCATTTTTTTAAGGGATTTTTTATGATCCACCACAGTCCCCCCCCCGGCGGGAGATACCATGAGAATCCCCAATGAGACCACAAGGATCAACCCAAGGCCCAAAAGACCTCGTCTTTTCAATTTTGTTTTAATGAGATAAAACATCCCAGCCATCCCAGAAAGATACCCGCGGCCATGATCAATGCAATCATGGGGAAAGAGAGAAATTGAATCTCTAACAATGGAATAAAAGAAGCCTCCGGGGGAATTCCCCCCCGGACCCACCGAAACAGGAAAAAAAGAATTACCAGGCCCACCGTGCCCCCGCAAAAGCCCTGGAGAATCCCCTCCAGATAAAAGGGGGTATTGACAAAGGCATCTGTGGCCCCCACAAGGCGCATGATCTCAATTTCTTCCTGCTTTGCACAAAAGGCCAGCCGCACCGTATTGGCAGACACAAAAAGGGCCGTTACCACAAAAAGACTCCCCAGCCCCAGGGCACCCATCTTCAAGGTATTGACCATGGGCAGAAATGTCTCCACCCAGCCATGCCCATACACCACCTCTTGAACATGGGGCTTTTGTTGGGCAGCCGCCGCAAAAGCGTCCACATCATCAAGGGTATCAAGGGAAGGAGATAAAAGGATTTCAAGGGTGTGGGGAAGGGGATTTTCCCCCAGGTCCGACAAGATAACGCCGCTGGATGCAAGATCCCTTTGTAGCTGTTCAAGGGATGCCTCCCTGGAAATAAAACGAATATCATCCACCCCATGGATGGACCCAAGATCCGTAGTTACCCCGGCCAAATCTTTGGGGGTGAAGTCGCTATCAAGGTAAGCCATGACCTGGATACCCCGGTTCCAATCCCCTGTCATCCGGGCGGCATTTTCAAAAAAAAGAAAAAAGGCACCGGCAATCAACACAGACAAGGCAATGGTAAAAAGGGTGGTACCGGTGAGAAAAAGATTAGCTGCCATATTTTCCAGTGCCCGTTTTACATAGGATCTCATGGGTGGCTCATTCCCCCCTCCATATCCTCCCCGGTGGTGGGATTCATGGCAGTACAGATTTTCTCCCCGGACTGTGTGAGTTCGCCTGCTTCAAGGGTATAAAGGGCATCATAACCTGTTCTGTTTATTAATGCGGTGTTGTGGCTTGCAATGAGCAAGGTGGTCCCTTTTTCTTTGTACTCCATGAGATAATGGGTGATCACTTCCGCCGAGCAGGCATCCAGACTGCCGGTGGGCTCATCGGCCAGGATAATATCCGGGTCCCCCACCACGGCTCTTGCCACGGCCACCTTCTGCTGTTCACCCCCGGAAAGAGAGGGGGGCAATGCGTCCATATAGTCTGTCATACCGGTTCGTTCCAGTACCTCACCCACCTTTTTTTTGATGACGCCGGGGGGCTGTCCTGCAGCCTCCAGGACCAGGGAGATGTTATCATACACACTCCGATGGGAAATCAATTTAAAATCCTGAAAAATCACACCAATGCGCCGCCTTAAATAGGGAATTTTTTCCGGGGATAATCGGGCCAGGTTCATCCCCCCCACAATAATCTGCCCCTGGCTCACCGGCGTGGCCAGATAGAGCATATTTAACAAGGTGCTTTTCCCGGCTCCGGAGGCACCGGTGATAAACACAAGATCCCCGACCTTCACGGATAAGGTTATATTTTTCAGGGCGTATCGGGCACCATATTGCTTGGAAACATCAAAGAGTTGGATGATCGAACGTTTTTTTTCCATGGCTTTTTTTTGTACACCCCTCCACGTTGACGTATGTGGAATTTACTGGTATATGCTAACCGTTGTCAAGGAGTGCTGCAAAACAGTTTTCCTTACACACCGCCTTCACTGAATCCCGCTTGACGGCTTCTTCCTTCAGTGAAGGCGTTTTTTTAACTGAAGCCCCCACCGTCGGCCCGCTTTTGCTTTCCCAATAAAAATATTTGCTCAAAACAGACATTTCAATTATACTTGACAGGCTTGATTATAATATCGGTCACACTTTATGATTTGATGAACCAATGAATTCCTTGGCTCCCCAAATTTAATTATTGAGTTATCATTACCCTAAAACGTTTGAAGATGAAATGATTTTCATCATTTTCAAAAGCCTTTTGTAAGTATTCGGGTTGGTTTAGTGGTTTATCTATTTATATCAGGGCATAGGATTAAACAATGACTGAAGAAAGCATTGATTTCAGCAGCATGGCCTCAAATCTGGGCTTTGACGAAGACGAATTCAAGGAAGTCGCCCAATTACTGATTACGGTCTCACTCACAGACATGGAAACCCTTGAACTGGGAATTTCAGAAAATAATCCCGACAAGGTAAAGGATGCGGCCCATTCCATTAAAGGCGCTGCGGGAAATCTGGGGTTCATGGAACTTGCAAATTGTGCTGGAATCATCGAAAATTCAGCACGTTCACAAAACATTGACAACCTGACAACCCAGGTTCAGACCATTAAAAAATTCTTACAGGCTATTTCCAAGGCCCTGGCCAGCTAACAATATGTTTACCACACGTCCCCTGACCATCCTGGCCATTGATGATCACCCCCTGAATCTCAAGCTCATTGAAAAGGCCCTTTCCAAAGAAGGCTACCGGGTTCTTTGTGCGGATAACGGGCTTGAGGGTAGACACCTGGCCATGACCCGGCAACCCAACCTGATCCTGCTGGACATCAGTATGCCCGGAGAAGATGGTTTTCATGTCATCCGTGCTCTGAAAAAAGAGATTACCACCACGGCCATTCCTGTGATTTTTCTAACGGCATCCCATTCGGTGAAATCAAAGCTCAAGGGATTTCAGCTGGGTGCGGTGGATTATATCACCAAGCCCTTTCATCCCCAGGAGGTCGTTGCAAGGATTCGACTACACCTGAAACTTTCCATTGCCACGAACTCTCTGATTACGGCCCAGGCAAACCGACTCCGACAGGTCACCCGGGCACAGACATCGCTGTTACCCACACCGGAAGAGTATCCAGATGCCAAATTTGGTGTTTTTTATAAAAGCATGGAGGAAGCCGGAGGGGATTTTTACGATATCATTAACATTGCCAAGGAAATCAAAGGGTATTTTGTTGCGGATTTCTCCGGCCATGGCATTGAAACCAGCTATATGACCTATTCCCTCAAGGCCCTGCTCACCCAGAATTTCACCCCCGTGTACAAGCCAGATGAAAGCATGAAAATCATCAACGATGTACTGGTGGAACTGCTTCCCGAAAAAAAATATCTTACCGCCTGTTACCTTCTTATAAACCGCATCACAGGCCTTGCCACCATTATCAACGCCGGTCATCTGCCGGTGATACTGTTACCTGCATCCGGTGATCCCCATCTGATCAAAACAGACGGAGATATTCTGGGAATGTTCACCGATGCCACCTTTGGCATAATGCAGTTCAAAGTCTACCCCGGGGACCGGCTCTTCATGTACACCGACGGCTTGGTTGAATCCGTAAAAAACAAAATCACCTGGTGCCGGGGTGCAGAGACCCTTTTGCCCATGTTCAAGGAGACACCCCGGTTACCCATCAAAGAGATGCCCCACCGGTTGGTTCAGAGTATTTTCACCACCGCAGGGCCTCCAGAGGATGATATTTTATTGCTCAGCATAGAGGTGTAAGCCATGAGAAGTGACATCACTTTCAACATGACCCGCAAGGACAACAAGCTGAACATTACCTTCAGTTCCACCATGGATAATGTGGACAAGGCATGCGGGTATGCCCTTGAATTCTTGCACCGGATTATGACTGATTTTGACCATGATTTTGAACTGAATCTGCTCATGAGAGAAGGCCTCATGAATGCAGTGAAACACGGAAATGCCTTTGCCCTGAACAAATTGGTTTATTTTTCCATCCGGGCCTGTCCACCCGATACCATCCTCATGGAAATAGAAGACCAAGGGGAGGGATTTCAATGGCATGAAATGGGATATGACCTGCCCGAGGATTTTGCCGAAAGTGGCCGGGGGATCTTCATTATCCGGCAATATTGTTCCCTGATAAAATATAATGCCAAGGGAAATCATCTCACCATCCACAAACAACTAACCATTGAGTGAGCGGTCAGCACCCCATATTCAACTAAGTTTGGCCTACTCACATCGCATTAGTATGCTACGCAGTCCCAAATACGCGAATATGGGGCACTGGCCAAACACTTATAACACTTATATTACCGACCCCAATTTTTATATCAGCACAGAGGAGAAATCAATGGAAATTAAATTTTGCAACTGCTGCGGCGGCACTATCGAACAGGGTATCCCCGACGACGATGACCACATGAGGGCCATTTGTACAAAATGTGGCTTTATACACTATCTTAACCCCAAAATGGTGGTGGGCTGTATTCCCCAATGGGAGGATCAGATCCTCATGTGCAAACGAAATATTGAACCAGGAAAAGGGAAATGGACCCTGCCCGCCGGTTATCTTGAAAATGGTGAGACCATGGAAGCAGGGGCAGCCAGGGAAACCCTGGAAGAGACCCGGGCAATGGTTAACATTACCGGCCCCTGTAGACTGTTCAACATTCCCCATGTGAACCAGATATACATGATATTCAGGGCAGAGCTGCTTTCAAAGGAATTTGGTCCCACATCGGAAAGCACCCATGTGCAATTGTTCCAAAAAGAAGAGATACCTTGGGATGACATCGCTTTTTCCGTAATTCACAAAACCCTGGAGGATTTTTTCTCAGAAAGTGCCCACCCCCCCCACTCTTTTCAAATAAAAACAATCCTTGCGTGAGCTACCCAAGTCTAAAGACCTTGGGCTTCTTGCTTCACAGAAGTTAGCTTAGCTCCCAAAAAGGAGTTAAGTCTTACATCTTCTCCACAAGCTTTAAGTCCCGCAGCTCCTGCGGTGGCTTCTTCTAAAATATTTATGGCTGCAT
>JASFYZ010000354.1:0-3533 GCA_045046665.1 Desulfobacterium sp. | reverse complement strand
CCACGACGAAGCCAATTCATGCGGTAACCAACCCGCGTATATCAGAGTGATCAACCGTCGTTAATTGATGACACCGTCCCTGGCAATAAAATTTTAAAAGGAATAAGATCTTCTTTAATTTGACAGATAAAAAAAAGAGGCAGGGAATATTATTTTCTCTTGACAAATGTCAACCATATCAGTTCCAAGGCATCCACTGGGATGAATCTTTAAACAGCTCAGCAGAATTTTTCTGAAGTGCTACCAGATAATCAAAGGAATTAATTTTCATCAGGTTACAGGTATGGATCAAACTCATGAACATATCTCCAATGTAGGCACCATGTTCAGTTCGATAAAAGAGTGAATTTTTCCTGTGCATGATACAGCGTTTCAAGCTTTGTTCGCAAATATTGTTATCAAGGGGGGCTCCGAGAACCCTCAGAAATTGAGTCAGTTCCTTCCAGTGCTTGATCATGTAGGTGATCGCTTTACCGAGCCCGGAATTGGGCTCCACAAGTTTGTCTTTAAACTGAGTGTCGAGCCAGGAACGTAAAGCATTCATCTTTGGGCCACTATGGACTTGGTGAAATGCCAGTCGCTGATCTGGTGTCATGTTCTGCTCTTTGGTTTTGGCATCCATGTGATATACCTCTGCCAATATCTCAATGACATAGCGGCATTCATCCGGAAAACTTTCGATCACCTCTACAAAGCTGCGACGGGCGTGCGTAAGGCAATGACACAAGATAATTATAAATTCGCTGGACATGTTTCTTGAAAGGGCATCGCACATTTGAATCGGAGGGTCCTTTTCTTTAGCCCGCATTTCATAAAGGGAAGCAATGTTCTCTCCTGCATGACTACGGCCGGTGTAGAAGATAGCAATTCTTTTGCCTTCATCAATTTTGGAGATGATACCCGATGTAAAGATTCCGGTACGCTCGTTCTTGTCCCGTGTTTTGTTTTCCTGGATCAGATCCAGGATCTTCATTGTGGTATCATCATTATGAAAGACTTCACCCTGGGCCGCCTGATATTTGAGTTCATCAAATGCCGGGTATATGAGATCTGCTTGTGCTTCTGTCTTTTCCCACTGGTTGGATGCCGGCAGGGGTATGCCCAGGCTTTCCTGGAGTTTTTCCAGGCGATACCATGGAAAGCCATAGCCATATTTCAAAATTGCCATCATAGCCCTGGCGGTTTCATCATAATATTTTCCGGTAATGTCTTTTGGAGCCGCTGCAGTGAACACCTCCCCGCACAGGTTGCAACGTAATTTTTCAAGTTCATAAATCGTTGCATCAATGGGAGGCTGGCCTTTCAGGTAAATGGCAATACCTGGTTTTTTTATTGGGTAGACCTTGCCGTTGGGGCATAGGGGACAAGAATCCTTGGGCTTAAGCTCTCCATGGGGTATAAATTTTCGATCGGCTCCAGTATAGCTGGAAGCTGGTATCTTTCCATGCCCTTTCTTTTTTTCAGGTTTTGGCTTGGGTGGTTTCTTATCCTTTTTTTCCGGCTCGTTGTCCTTTAGGATCTCATCCTTCTTCTCTGTTTTTGGGCCAAACAACATGGCAAGAAGCCGTTTTATGGATGTCGCTTTATTGTCCAGAGCCTGGCCGAGAGTTATGATGGCATCTGCCATGGATTTGATGATCTCGTAATCACTTTTCAGGAGCGCATTGGCTTTCACCCTTTCTAAAAGAGCATTGATCTCTTCCTCGCTCAACTGGATCTGGTCCATGATCTATACTCCAGTCATTCGGCTACGAAAATTTTTTATCAGGGGATAAACCCAGATCGCCTTGATGGATCTGGTTTTTATGTGTTTTTTCTCATTCTTTCCCCGTCCGGTTGTGTCGCCAACGTGGATCCAATTGGCAGCTTTATAGCAGGTCCCTGAAAATCGCTCCGTGTCCACAAAAGTTTCAAGGAAATAAAGTGGATGATTATAAATCTTCTCCCAGTCCCTGGAGATATTTTTTGCCATGAGCCCCAAAAGATGGGAAGCCAGGTGAGGCACCTTGATCCAGGGCAAAATAAGAAACCGGCTATTGTACGCTATATATTGAAGGCGTTGTGCCCGATCCTCCTTGTTCCATCCGATATACCTGTCCCTTGCACCAATATGACGGGGTGCTGACGACCATGAAAAACAGGCAATGGGTCTGTCTTGAGCATACACCATGTATTTGAGCTGCTCGCCCACGGGATGACAATATCCCAGGTAATGTTGATGCTCAATCAGGCTGTTGAAAACTTTTTCCTGGTCTGTCTTTTTAACCTGTCGTATTTTCAGGGGCCTTATCATGGAAAGATCAATCTCAAGCAGGGCCTG
This sequence comes from Desulfobacterium sp., assembly GCA_045046665.1. Taxonomy (GTDB): domain Bacteria; phylum Desulfobacterota; class Desulfobacteria; order Desulfobacterales; family Desulfobacteraceae; genus Desulfocicer. The sequence continues at coordinate 1,213 of JASFYZ010000354.1, read as the reverse complement.
ATCCACCTCTATTTTGGGGGGTGGGGTCCTGTTTACAAAAGGGTTCTTGATCTTACGCTTTGGTGGCGGAAGGGTGATATGTCCCTCCCTGTGGAGTTTAAGCATGAACCCCCTGGCTACCATATCCCTCAGATTGCCGTTGGCCTGAATCCAGTTCCATGCCTTGCACAACTCCTTTGACAGGGCATAACGGCTGGCATTGGGATTATTTGCCACTAGGGCATTGATAAAGTTGATATCTTCTTTTGTTGCGTTTTTGCCACGGTATGTGAGTATGATATTATCTTCCATGGCCGATTTGTATAACACAATGATCTTTTGAACGCACGCAAAAAATGCTGCATCAATGAAAAAATTACGCCGTGATTTTTCTCCACATGGGAGCTGCCTGGGTGTGAAAAGGGTCGCCGTTCCAAGTCAACATTTGAAGTTCATGGGCATCCAGCATTTTATCAACGCCTTGACCCTTTGTCGGCCACCAGTTAAACCGGCCTTTAGACAGTCGCTTCTGGCAAAGCCAAAACCCCTGACCATCATAGCTAAGGATCTTAATAGAGGTCTTGCTGCGATTGAGAAACACGAACAGACAGCCTGAGAAAGGATCTGATTTTAAGATAGTTCGGCATAAGGCAGCCATCCCATCGATACCCTTTCTAAAATCAACAGGCTCAACAGCTAAAAAAATCTTCGTGTGGGGAGTGATCTGAATCATGCTTGTTGCTTCCAGAATGATTTGCAGATTTCAAGGATGCTTGGATCGGTGTTGCCCCGCAGGCACATCCTCATCTTTGCTCCGGTCGTGTCTTCCATTTCTATTACGCATTCTGAGACAAGTAGCGGTGAATCCAGTTCAAACGCTATAAAAGAAGGGGGCTCCTCCTCAGGTTTTACTTTAATGGCCCTTGGAAATTGCTGCTGCACATATTGTTTGAGGGAAGTCTGGTTCAGGTGTAACGTTTTGGCGATCCTATGCAGGCTATGATCCCCGGTTTTAAAAACTTCTGCGGCGGCATGCCATAATGAAGCCGGAATACGTTCTTTGCTGTTTGTTTTTGTTTTACGCCAGATTTTAAATTGCTGTTTGACCTCTTCCAATGTTGAGGTTGATGTGGCTGATAGTGCTGAATTCATCGGTCCCTCCTATATAATTATATTTGGAACCGATAATATCATCCTCAAAAACTTAAATCACGCAGGCCTACCGAAGGCACAC
>JASFYZ010000353.1:0-4491 GCA_045046665.1 Desulfobacterium sp. | reverse complement strand
AAAAAACTACAAAATATTTTTGGGTCATATGAAGGACGCCATCATTTTCCCATCTATTTTAATTCATCCTCATAGGCTGCAATCAGATCATTTATTTTTGCCAGGGCACCCTCTGGCAGGGGCATGGGTTTGTGGGTTTCGAGGATGCTCTTGGCTGCGTCATAGGCCTGTTCCGCAATGGGTTTTTCCTTCATCTTCTTTTCCCAGGCATCCCGGTTCAGGCGGTTGAATAATTTGCCCACGGACATCTTTCTCATGTTTTGAAAGGTGTGTTTCTGGGTCATGTATTCACCACCGGGGCCCACCTCGTGAATGAGATCAAGGGCCATGGTTTCATCATTAACGGTGATGCCGGAAACCACCTGCAGGATACGTTCAGCCTGCTCTGCCCCCATGAGCATGGATGCATAATCAAAGGTCAATATGGAATCAATGGCGCCCAGGCCGTATATTACATTGGCTCCTGCCAGGGCGGCTGGCATGGCGGTAAGGGTAAAATCATACCCCTGTTGGGCATCGGGTTGTTTGCTGTCTGATGCGCATGCCCCCACCCAGCTGGGAAGTTTGTAAAACTGGGCCATCTTTGCAGTGGCTACACTGAGCTGGGCCATTTCAGGCACACCCACCGGGGAACAGGCAAGGCGCAGATCCATGATGGTGCAGCAGCCACAGTAGACACAAGGGGTGCCTTTGCGGGTGAGCTGGGCCAGGATCAAGGCACTTAGTACTTCAACATTGTGCTGCACCACTACTGCTGCCAGGCTGGCCGGTGATGAAGCTCCGGACAGGGACATGGGGATAATGGAGATGCCGATGCCGCCTCGGGCACAGGCAACGATGGATTCACAGGCCTCATTGACCAGGGAGAGGGGGCTTGTGGGACAGACAAATCCGGTGACCGTGGGTCGGGCCAGGAATTTCTCTTCACCACCGGCGGCAATTTTGGCAATTTCAATGATTTTTTCGGCATTTTTGCCACCACCGAATCCAAGGAAGCAGTGCTTGCTGGTGTTCTCCACCATAGCGGCATAGTTGTGCAGGGGCTGGGTCGCAGGAAGACAATCACCGGAACAGACAGCTCTTTCGATGACAGTGGTGACATCCAGGGCATCCTGGATACGGGTGATGTTGGCAAGATCCTGCTTCACCGTGGGTCTTACCTCGCGGGTTTCTGGATCCATGATCTTTACACTTTCGCCAAAACCGGCGGTGAATCCCACCCGGTTACTATCTGTAAAATAATCGTCTTCGGGACGGCGGCCATAAAACATGCCGATTTTCGGGGTGGACTGGATGCTCTCTTCCACAATGTAACCGGGGATTTTGACAATGCCGAACTTCTCTTCTCTATGGACTGTTGCACCGGCCGCAGCAAAGATGTCCAGGGCTTCGGGGCTCTCTACCTTGATGCCGGTGTTCCAAAATATCTGGAGGGTGGCGGCATGGATGGCTTCAAGTTCCTGGGGTGTAAATGCATTGATGCCATATCCATTGAGACTGTTAAATCCTGCTTTGGCGTTTCTGACGGCCATGTGTTTCTCCTTGAAATTAAAGATGCATCACCTGTGCGCGTAGCGGCTCTGTTGCCGTGAAGGGGGTGATGCAGCCATTATATTTATAAAATTTCATAACATTAAATGTGTTTTGCCTGTTTCATCCAGGATGAATGGGGGCAGTTATTAATTTATGAAAAGGTAGAGAATGCATCTATCATGCCATGATGACTGGTTTGCAGTAATGGCTTATTATTCCAAGGGGTTGTTTGGGTTTTGTTCCAGTTTGCTGTGTGGGGATAAATTAGGTGTGAGTTTGCTTTATCGAGTTTTATTTTGATCAAAATTTAAAAATAGATTGTTATTTTAATGAGTTGAAACGATTTATATTTGGTTCGAAAAGGTCTTGTGCTAAAATGTAATGTTATTTTAATGTGTTGTGTTCTCTTCGAGTTTTTTTTAAATCAAATGATATCCATGACTCCTTTTAAATAACTGCCACGACCAGGCCGTATTCTGTGGCCTGCCCATGGCAGTTATATAAAAGTAGGGCTTGCTCATAAGCTTGGCTGCTGTTTATTCCGGCCGGAGGCCGTCACCAGGGCTTCAAATGGCTTGATAAAGTGGGGACATTTTATGGTGAGGTCCCCGGGGTGCCACTGCATTCCTGGACGCTGCTGATGTAAAAAAACGGGGTCTGTCCCTTATTCTTAACGCATCAATAAAAAAGGGGTAGAGAAAAAATGTGGTCTGTCTATGGAATTCCCATGAAGAAGATTGACAAGCTGATACAATGTAGTATGTTTAAATTCAGAATTTAAATGTTACTTGAATCAAATTTTTTGGCACGGATCACTACCTTGTTTAACTTGGAGTTCCCCCAAAAAGCAGGTGGTTTGATCAAATCCGAATCAAACCTTGATTGGTTTGAATGGATATGCCAAGTAGCTTTACAAATAAACATATTTTGTGATTTAAAGAAAATTATGGATTTGGTTCGATTTTGTGTAAAAGGAGGAATAACTATGTGGGAATACTCAGATAAAGTAAAAGATCATTTTCTCAATCCGAGAAATTCAGGAATTATGGAAAACCCCGATGCCGTGGGAGAGACCGGTTCTCTTTCCTGTGGGGATGCATTAAAACTTTTTCTTAAAGTCAATAACAGTGGCAGGATCACCGATGCCAGTTTCATGACCTTTGGTTGTGCCAGTGCCGTGGCTTCCTCATCGGCTTTGACGGAGATGGTAAAGGGATTGACCCTGGATGATGCTGCAAAGCTCACCAATGATGACATTGCCGATTATCTGGATGGACTGCCCAAGGAAAAGATGCATTGTTCCGTCATGGGCCAAGATGCCTTGAGAAAAGCCATTAATGGCTATCGTGGTATCCAGATTCAGGAAAAACCTGGAAATGTGGTCTGTGAATGCTTTGGCGTCACCGATCTTGAAATCATTGAAGCCGTGAAGGACAAAAGCTTGGAGTCTGCCGAAGATGTTACCTGTTATCTCAAGGCTGGCGGTGGATGTGGAAAATGTGTGGAAAAAATTGAAGAAATCATAGAATCTGCCAAGATCGAAGCCTGAACCGGGAGGAAAATATGAAGACGATATACACGGATAACAATGCCACCACAATGGTGGCACCCGAAGTATTGGAAGAGATGCTGCCCTATTTCTCTGAATTGTATGGGAACCCCTCCAGCATGCACTCCTTTGGGGGCAATGTGGGCTTGAAATTAAAGGACGCCAGACAGAAGGTGGCAGACTTTATCCATGCTGATCCCGGAGAGATCGTCTTTACCAGTTGCGGCAGCGAGAGTGACAATGCCGCTATTTTATCGGCTTTGGCGGCCAATCCAGATAAAAAACACATCATCACCTCGGCGGTGGAACATCCTGCGGTGAAAAATCTGTTTGAATCCCTGGAAAAAGAGGGCTACCGAACCACCTTTGTGCCCGTGGACAATATGGGACGGCTGGATACTCAGCTTTTGTACGCCAGCATGGACGATGACACCGCCCTGGTGACCCTCATGTGGGCAAACAATGAAACCGGGGTGATTTTTCCCGTGGAAGAGATTGCCCAAAAGGCTTCGGAAAAAGGCATTTTGTTCCACACCGATGCGGTCCAGGCAGCCGGCAAGGTGCCCATTGATGTCAGCCAGACCCCCATTGACATGCTTTCCCTGTCTGGCCATAAGATCCATGCACCCAAGGGCATCGGGGTCTTGTATGTCAAAAAGGGAGTAAAGTTTCATCCCTTTCTTAAAGGGGGGCACCAGGAAAGCGGTCGACGTGCCGGAACCGAAAATACAGCCTCCATCATTGGCATTGGAAAGGCATGCGAACTTGCCGAAACACATCTTGGAGAGATGAATACCCGGGTGAAGGCCATGCGGGATTATCTTGAGGCGGGTTTACTGGAAAAAATTCCTTCGGCTTCGGTGAACGGAGAGAAGGAGCATCGCCTTCCCAACACCCTGAGCATTGGGTTTGATGCGGTGGAGGGTGAATCCATTCTGCTTTTGATGGATCAGACAGGTATCTGCGCCTCCTCCGGGTCGGCGTGCACATCCGGTTCCCTGGATCCTTCCCATGTGCTTATGGCCATGAAGGTCCCCTTTGCGTCTGCCCATGGCACCATTCGTTTTTCCCTTTCCACCTATAATACCATGGAAGAGATGGATCATATCATTGAGGTCATGCCGGGGATCATACAGCGATTGCGAGATATGTCTCCATTCTGGAAATGACACTGACGTTCAGCGTTTGAAAATAAGTCATGATTCTCAGGTCAAGGGGGTATAACATTTATTGCAGCTAAAAATATTTTAAAAGCGGGTTTGGCTATCTTGGCCGGTGGTGACCAAGTTGGACAGCCTTAAAAAACCATAGTGTACCGAGGGGCATCCGGGAGCACTTTAAAAGTAAGTCTGTGGAGAGAACCGTAAGACCTAAGTTTTAAGCTCGGGCTATCTCGATGAATCAGAAAT
>JASFYZ010000352.1:0-4277 GCA_045046665.1 Desulfobacterium sp. | reverse complement strand
GACTCTGTTTGAGGACGGTGCCCGCGGCAATAGTGGTTTAGCCTGGAAGGGCAAAAATACCCCCCGACGTTCCCGTTCCGGTCAGGGCAGCCGTCGGGGGCGGCATAACGCCATTATGTCATTTATTATATCGGTGAACCGACACGACTGCTAAGTACCCGCACATATATTTTTCAGCATTCCATGAATATATATCATTGATATCTCTGGATTTTATCTTGAGGAATATATGCTCGGGTACTTATAGGTAGAAGGATCACCACAAATAGTGAGACGTATGATTAAAAAAACAACTTTCACCCTCCTGATTCTGGGCAGTCTGTTTGCACTGGCCGGATTCACCTACATGAATCATTTTGCCAAAACGCCCCTAAGCATTCGGGGGGCCACCATCCTGGTTACCATTGACAGGGGTGCTGTTTTAAAGCAAATTTCAAATACCCTTTACAACAATCACCTCATCGAAAATGACCTTGCTTTCCAAGCCTTAGTAAGACTTCAGCAAAAGGCCGGAGCCATCAAATCAGGAGAGTATGAACTTTCCCCTGCCATGTCCCCGACCCACCTGCTTGACCTCCTGTGCCGGGGAAAGGTCAAGCGATACCGCATCACCATCCCCGAGGGGCTCACCGTGGCAGAAATTGCCCTGAAAGTTGAGGCAGCAGGCCTGGGGAAAAAAACAAAATTCATGGAACTTGCCCATGATCCATCCTTTTGCGCCACCTTGGGTATCCCGGCAGGCCAACTGGAGGGATATCTGTTCCCAGACACCTACTTTTTTGAAAAATCCACCCCAACACCCCGTCTCATAACCACCATGGTGAGAAGATTCAAAGCCATGTTTCCACCGGAGTGGGAAACCCTTGCAAAATCCAGTGGACTTTCCATGCACCAGGTGGTTACCCTTGCCTCCATCATTGAAAAAGAGACCGGAACCCCGGGGGAACGCCCCCTGATATCATCGGTGTTTCATAACCGACTGAAACAAAAAATGCGGCTGCAGAGTGATCCCACGGTGATATATGGCATTGCCAACTTCAATGGCAACCTCACCCGCCGGGATCTGAAAACGCCCACCCCCTACAACACGTATACAATTAAAGGGCTTCCCCCAGGTCCCATTGCAAATCCGGGCAGGCAGGCCCTTGAAGCGGCCCTTTTCCCGGCGGAGAGCAATTTTCGTTATTTTGTATCCAGAAACGACACCACCCACTATTTTTCAAAAACATTAAAAGAGCATAACCGCGCTGTCAGGAAATATCAGCGGGGCAGGTAAGCCGATTTTATCCCAAACATATTTGATGGTCACGTTTTTTGGGGCTGGTTTTGTCAGAAATAGGTTTAGGCTTGTGTCAATATAAAAAATGGGGGGGGGCACAACATGGGCCAAATTGGGGAGGGATCAGTCAAATTGATTGAGATACACAATCAGGGAGCCGCTGTGGGCTTTAATCTTTCGGTCCCACTCAAACCATAGCACCACGCCATCCCGCTTGAGTCGTACCAGAAGATCCTCCACCACATGGGGCAGCACCGCTCCAAATTCAGAATGAAGTCCCTTCCCCACCACCACCCGCAGGGTGAAAAAACCGCTTCTCCAGGAATGGCGGAGGTAGGTCTCCGTGCGCGCCTGTGCTTCCATGGCGGTGAGACCGTGGAGGTCCAGTTGGTCTTGGGGCGGTGGATATCTTTTCAGCCGTTTTTTAAGTGGTACCGGCCGGGGGGGCTCTCTGTCCCTTTTCTCCCTTAAAAGTGCATCCTGATTTTTCCCCTTTAAGGAAGATTCCAGCAGTTCAGAAAAATTTTCCTTATCCGCATTTTCATTTCCAGCCGCCGCTTCCGGCACTTTAAACATATCCGAAAGATGCACCTCTTTATCCAGAAAAGGCAGGCCATGGCGATCCTTGATCACCCGCTTCCGACTTTCCGTCAAATCCTTTTCCTGGACACCGTCAACCCCATCGGTGTCGTGGTCCTCCGGGGTCAATTGTGAAAAAATCTGGTTTAAATCCTGATTTTTCTCAAACACCGGAATCCCGTTTCGATTGACCCATTGGACAGGGATGGTATTGTCTCTTTTTTTTCTTTTTGCAGCCATGAAACCATATTAGTGGAAATGCCCTTTTTTTTCAAGAAGAATAGCGTCATGTTAATTGACTTTACATATACTTACTGATATTGTTTTCCGTTATGGATACAGGAAATATAGCAGAATATATTGATCAGCAAAGAGTGGTCTGTGCGGTGGTGACACAGCTGAAGAACCTGCGGCTTAAATTGCTTACGGAAAACAACCGTGAAGTCAATCTTGCCACAGGACGGCTGGCCCATATCTCCCGGGAGGGACTCAACCCTTCTGCCTCCAGGGAGTCCCTGGTGAGAGAGCTGAAGCTCATCTCCCAGAAAAGACGGAATCTGGCACAGACCCTTGACATTGAGGAGTTGTGGGAGCTGCTCCACGAAGATGGAGACCCCATTGACATCCCCACCATGACGGCTCTTTGCTTTGATCCACCGGTGACGCCGGACCACGAATCCGCTGTTATCCGGGCTTTTTTCAACGATAAGCTCTATTTCAAATTCGGAAAAGACGTGGTGACCCCCAATACGCCGGAGCACATTGAGTTAAAACTCAAACAGATCCAGGAAGCCGAAGCCCGGAAACGTCTCATGGAAAAAGGGGGCGCATGGGTCAAAGGGATGGACCAGGGGACAACCACGGAAGTGCCTGATCCTGAAATCATCAAAATCCTCACCGATTATTATATCCATGAAGGGGAGAGTAAAACAGCCACCGATGCAAAGGCCATCCTCTCCCGGGCAGGCACAGAATCCCCCCAGAAAATTTTCAACATCATGGTCAAAGCGGGCATCTGGCGCAAGAATGAAAACCTTGACCTCATCCGCCTGGATATCCCCACCTGTTTTCCTTCTCCGGTTATGGAAAGGGCCGATGGTCTGATTTCAAACCATGAAGATTTTATCCAGGACCCCCTGAGAAAAGATTTAAGAGAGGTGCCCCTCATCACCATTGATGGGCAGTCCACCCTGGATTATGACGATGCCATCAGCCTTCAGAAAAAAGAAGATGGGGGATATCTTCTGGGGATTCACATCATTGATGTGGGATTTTACATCAAAGACGATGACGTCATTGATAAAGATGCCAGGGGCAGGGCCAGTTCCATCTACATGCCCGATGACAAAATCCCCATGCTTCCCCCCAACCTGTCCGAAGACCTGTGCAGCCTGCGGGAAGGGGAAACACGGCCCGGTATTTCCACCTTGGTGAACCTCAACCGTTTTTTTGAACTCATTGACTATGAGGTTACGGCCAGCATCATTAAAGTACATCACCAGATGACCTACACCGAAGCCAACATGCTTAACGGTGAAGATGATCCCATCACCACACTTCATAAAATTGCCACAGTGCTGCGGGAAAAACGCATTAAGGCGGGTGCTGTCCAGATCACCCTCCCGGAAGTCAATCTTTGGGTGGAAGACAATGGAGACATTGGCATTTCCCGTATTGACCGGGAAAATCCCTCCAGAATGTTAGTTTCAGAGATGATGATCCTTGCCAACTCCCTTATGGCAGAATTCCTTGCCAGCCATGAGACTCCGGCGGTTTTCAGATCCCAACCCGAGCCCAAACAGCGTCTGTTCCAGGGGGTGGAAACCTCATTGTTTATGAACTGCATGCAAAGAAAACAGCTCAACCGGGCCGCCACCGGCACCAAACCCGCCCCCCATTCCGGGCTGGGGGTTAAAGCATATTCCACAGCCACCTCCCCCATCAGAAGATACGTTGATCTGCTCACCCAACGCCAGATCCGGGGTATTCTGGGATACGAAACAGCCTACACAAAAGACGAGCTTAACTCCATTCTGCAAATGCTGGATATTCCCATGGCCAATACGGGCAGGGCACAATTCCAGCGACGCCGTTACTGGTTGCTTAAATACCTTGAAGGCATGAAAGGCTCTTCCCAGGAAGCCGTTGTTCTGGACAGCCGCAGGGATTTTTTCACCGTCCTCATCAAGGAGTTCATGCTGGAATGGCGACTGCCATCAGGAGGGATGAAGCTCAAGCCCGGCGATCTGGTCCAGGTGACCATTCAGCATGCCGATGCCCGGCGGGATCAACTATCCCTATTCAGTTATTGACAGAACAGAGCGAATCAAAGATCAGACCCCTTTATATATTTTGGGGCGTAAGAATTCGGGCTTGGTGACAGCATCCCCTTTTGGGGTAAGACATCATCAAAAACCAA
>JASFYZ010000351.1:0-15130 GCA_045046665.1 Desulfobacterium sp. | reverse complement strand
CATTGCCATTGCCATCGGGGTCTCATCCCTGGTGACCATTTTTCTTCAGGGGGATTATCCCCTGATGGTGATGATCCAGCGCATGGTTTCCGGCACAGATTCTTTTCATCTCATGGCGGTTCCTTTGTTCATGTATGCCGGAGTGATCATGGAGGCTGGCGGCATCAGCCAGAGACTCATTGATTTTGCCAATGCTCTGGCGGGGTGGCTGCCCGGGGGGCTGGCCGCGGTCACCATTGTATCCGCCATGTTTTTTGCCGGGATTTCCGGTTCTGCTGCTGCCGATGCCGCTGCCGTGGGGGCGGTATTAATTCCTGCCATGAAACGTTCGGGGTATGATTCGGATTTTGCAGCGGCGGTACAGGCCTCGGGGGGGTCCTTGGGGGTGGTGATTCCGCCTTCCATTCCCATGATTATTTTCGGGTTTCTCACCGGAGCGTCCATTGGTCAGCTTTTTGCCGCCGGGATTTTGCCCGGTCTTCTCATAGCTGTATCTCTCATAGCCGTTTCCACCTTTGTTTCCTGGCGGCGTGGCTATGCCCCTGACACCCGATTTTCTCTGAAAAATATTTTTATTACATTTAAACGGGCCTTTCTGGCCTTGGGTGCACCGTTGATCATCCTTGGGGGGATTCTAACCGGTGTGTTCACCGCCACTGAATCCGCAGCGGTGGCCGTTGCCTATGCCCTGTTTGTCTCCATGGTGATCTATAAAAAAATTCAGGTAAAGGATTTGTTTCATCTTTTCAGGAATGGATCTGTCACCGCATCCATTGTCATGTTTATTATTTCCACCGCTTCGGTGTTTAGCTGGATTGCCGCCATGGAGGATCTCCCCGGAGCCTTGGCAGGCACCCTCATGGGGATCACAGATAATCCAGTGCTTCTGCTGCTGCTAATCAATGCGGTTCTTCTCATTGCCGGTACCTTTGTGGAAACCACAGCTGCTTTGATTCTGCTGGTACCCATGATCACGGCCATGTTGCCTTCACTGGGCATTGACATGGTGCAATTGGGTGTCATTGTGGTGACCAACCTCTCCATTGGCATGCTCACCCCGCCCATGGGTATCTGTCTCATTGTATCGTGCAGTATCTCCGGGGATTCTCTGGGGGCGGTGAGCAGACGAGTGATGCCTTTTCTGGGTATTTTGATCATAGATCTTTTCATTATCACCTTTTATTCCCCGCTTACCATGTGGATGGCCCGGCTGGTTCGTTGATCACATATTTTGCAAGGGGATAAATAAGGGGTGATTATACCCAAAAATTAACTTCAATGGCACAAATGCATTTATTAATTGATTATGCCCAATGTTGGGTTTATACTCTCTGCACAAATAAAGGGCTTTACCGCTCATACTCTCAGAAAAGAGTTTTCAATCCTAAGATCAAGGTTGCCCTGTCTCTGGACAAGAAATAAGTTTGTTTCCACCGTTGGTGCTGTCTCTTTTGAAACAGTTAAGCAATATATTGTCGATCAAAAAGGAAAATGATGAAAATTCAAATGGGCATGAAATTTAGGATCTATCCTAACCAGACTGAAAAGGCGCGGTTGGCCGTCCAGTTTGGGCATGCCCGGTTCGTCTATAACTCAACCCTTGCTGCCAGAAAAGAGCATTTTGAATTGACCGGCAAGGGGTTGTCACAATATGACTGCAACAAAAGAATAACCGAACTCAAGAAAGATGAAAACTTTAGTTGGTTGAAAGAGGCTGATTCACAAGTCCTCCAACAAAAGTCAGCAGATGTTGACACCGCCTATAAGAACTTCTTTAGTCATAAAGCTGGATATCCTTCCTTTAAAAGCAAACTGGATGACCAAAAAATCAGGTATCCACAAAGAGTTAAATTCATAGACAACACAACATACTTGCCAAAGGTTGGCTATATCAGAACAAAATTTCATCGACCTTTGGTTGGTTCTCAAAAATCAGTAACTGTTTTAAAAAACAAGACCGAGAAATATTTCATATCGGTCTTGTGTGAGTACGAAACAGAGCAGCCAGCACATAATGGCCCGTCTGTTGGGATAGACCTTGGATTGAAAAATTTCTTGGTAACATCAGAGGGTGTAAAAACCAAACACCCGAAACTGTTAAAAGAAAAAGAAGCCAAGATCAAAAGATCCCAAAAATCATTAAGTCGGAAACTCAAGGGTTCAAAAAACAGAGCAAAAGCAAGACTCAAGCTGGCAATTGTGCATGAAAAGCTGACAAATGCCAGAAAAGACTTCCTTCATAAAGAATCCGCAAAACTCACCTCTGAGTTCGGATTCGTTGGAACTGAGTCTTTAAAAGTCTGCAACATGGTGAAGAACCATCGCCTTGCCAAAGCCATCTCAGACAGTGGTTGGGGCGAATTTGTTCGGCAACTTGAATACAAATCAACCTGGAAAGGGGGCTATGTTTTTAAGATTGGGACCTTCTTTCCAAGCAGTAAAACTTGTCATAAATGCAAGCACATTAACTCTGACCTAAAACTATCAGACAGGCTGTGGACTTGCCCTGGCTGCGGATCTATTTTGGACAGAGATATCAATGCCGCATTAAATATTTTAGAAGAAGCTACCGCAGGTGCTGCGGGAATTTAAGCTTGTGGAGAAGATGTAAGTCTTAATGCCTTTTTGGGCGTTAAGCTGACTTCTGAGAAGCAAGAAGCCCAAGTCCTTTAGACTTGGGTAGCTCACAACTCAGGTGTAATCTTCAAGAGATGTCAGACTTGCATTGTTGGCGCTTTTGTTGATTTTGTTTTAAGCTTTGGCCCAGGTCAAAAGCACAATTTGACCCCGTTGTACCACCAAATACCCGGGGGGACCGAAGTTCACACCAAACCCAAAAAGACCACAGGAGGTGGGTATGACCATAAAGATTGGTATTAACGGTTTTGGCAGGATCGGTAGAAACATTTTTCGGGCCATTGGTAAAGATAAAACCTTTGCGGATGTGGAAGTGGTGGCCATCAATGATTTGACGGACAATAAAACCCTGGCCCATTTGCTTAAATATGATTCGGTCATGGGAACCTTTGAAGGAGATGTGGCAGGCGATGACTCGGGTATCACCGTGGATGGACGTCACATTGCCGTGTCCGGCCATCGAGCCCCTGCTGATATTCCCTGGGGGGATCTCGGGGTGGATTATGTGGCCGAGTGTACCGGGATTTTCCGGGACGGGGAGTCTGCCCAGGCCCACCTGGATGCTGGAGCAAAAAAAGTGGTTATTTCGGCACCGGCCAAGGGCGGCATTAAAACCCTGGTCATGGGCGTAAACGAAGAAGAATATGATCCCACCCTTCACCATGTGGTATCCAATGCCTCCTGCACCACCAACTGCCTGGCACCGGTGGCCCGGGTGATTCTGGATAATTTTGGCATTAAGCGCGGCTTAATGACCACCATCCATGCCTACACCGGGGATCAACGACTCCTTGATTTTCCCCACAGTGATTTGAGGCGGGCCAGGGCCGCAGGGCTTTCCATGATTCCCACCAATACCGGGGCTGCGGCGGCCGTTTCCCTGGTCATTCCAGAATTAAAGAATAAATTTGACGGTCTTGCCGTGCGGGTTCCCACCCCCAATGTCTCCCTTGTGGATGCGGTGATGGAGGTGGAAAAAGAGACAACAGTGCAAGAGGTGAATCAAGCCTTGAAAGCAGCATCGGGTCGATATCTGGGGTATTCTGATCTCCCCCTGGTCTCCATGGATTACCAGGGAGACCCCCATTCGTCTGTGGTGGATGCATTATCCACTAAGGTCATTGCTACCACGGTGAAGGTGATGAGCTGGTACGATAATGAATGGGGCTACTCCAATCGGATGCTGGATCTGATCTTGTATATGGAAGCCACTAAGCCTTTATGAGTAAATATTCGGCGAGCACCCCATATTCACTGGGGGACAGATTTTAAATCGGTCCCCCTGCTCACAAATACGCGAATATGGGGCACTCGCTAAACATTTACATTATCAACCCGAATATTTACCTTTATGATGATGTCCGAGGGTATATGTAATGGAGCGAGTCTCATTTTCTCAGTTTGTTGAATCATCGGATGCCCTCCGGGCCAATCTCATGGAAACCGCACAAGAGGTGGTTGTCCGACCAGAATATAAACTTCTTCTGGACGTTGTGGTGGACTTCCGCGGTATCCATAATCAGCTTGAAACCCTTTTGTCTGAAGTGTGTCATACCTATCGAAACTGGGAATTGCTGTTGCCCCAGCTGAGAAATTTTACCTTGAAAAACAGCACCCACTATAAGCGGCATCCCCAGGGGCCTCAAGCCTTTGAAATTTTCAGCGGCATTTACCTGGAGGCTTTGGAGGATTCCATCAAAAAAGAGGGGCTTCCCCCCCGTTTAATGGAGTCTCTCTTTGCCTGGGTGGATAAGTTTATCTCCCTTTTTTCCGGGGAGGATTTGCTTGACTATCAAACAGCGCTCAATGGGCTGTTTGAGAACTTGATCCGACTGGGCAAGACTTATGAAGATTTGGTGATGTTCATGGTGCAGGGCCGGATACCCATGCAGCGGGTGGCTCGTCGTCTGCTGGCATTGCAGGGAACCATGACCATCCCCCTTGATCATCGTGCCTTGGCACGTCTTATGATGTTTATCCTGGAAAATAATTATCGTTACTGGCTGGAAGAAGATGACCCTGTGGTGTGGTTCCATGCCGAGTGCCGGGATCTTTGTCGTGATATCCCCACCATGGAATTATTTGACACCATCTCCCATGGCGCATTGATAAAATATCGCTCCACCCTTGCAGACATTGACATTGCAACCGATGAAAACAACGGCTTGAACCGATTGATGAGTCTTCCTGCCCATGTGGACATTGTTAAGGTCTACAAGGAGCTTTCCACCTGCCTCACCCGGAGGCGGCCGGGTGTTTCCGAAAATGAGAAATCCCCTTCCAAGATCCATGGTGTTCTGGATTCAAACATGGCCTTGGAAAATCAAAAGCTGCTGTTTTTATTTAGAATAATGGATACCAATGGCCTCTATCTCATCCACGAAGAGACCTTGCGGACCATTAACCAGGGGCTTGTGAGGTTGATCCGGCAGCAGCCGTTTGAAGACATTGAAGCCTTTTTGCTCACCACCTTTCAGTTGTTAAAGGTCAATGTCAGGAAATTTCCCCATACCTCCTTGAAATGCATTGAGATTTTGGGGGAAGAGGTGTTTAAGCGGGGAAATTCGCGCATGGTTGAGGCCTTTTTATGGGAGGCCGTGCGGTTTGGATTTCAACATGCCGGTGTCACGGGCATTGACGAGGACTGGCAACCCATTACCAATCCGGCCCATCTGACCAATATCCGGGTGTGGCTGCATCTGATTACCCGGGAACCCAAATGGTGCGCCACCCTTTTTTCCGCACTGATTATCCATCTAAAACTTGCTGGCACCTGTGTTAAAGATACAGATCTGTTCCAGCGGGATATCACCCACCTTTTAAACCATCCCATTGAACCGGTCTATAATCTGGCCAAGCAGTTTGCTAAATTAATGCCGGTTTTTTACAATGAGATCGGGGCCGAAGGGGAGTTGCGATACGTTTCCACCGAACTGGATGAGATACACAAACGTAAAGATCGCCTCATCCATTTTTTAAGAAAGCAGAGCCATGTGGAGAGTTCCAATCTGATTGTGGATTTCATCCAGGAGATATTTATCTTCTGGAGAACCCGGGACAAGGGCAGGCTACAGCCCATCCTGCCCCAGGAGGTTCTGGAGGAGGTGGCCACAACCGGCCCCTTTATTGATGAGCAGTGCCGACTGAGCCGTCGTATTGGAAAGGAACTTGGGTTCAATACTGTGGAGGATCTTCTGGTATGGGGAAAAAAGGACCGGAAGAAATACCTTGACGTCCAGAAAGATATTTCCCCGGGGGAACGGCGGCGGTTTGATCTGATGGTTCAAATGTACAAGCTGCTCCACCAGAAATATAACTTAAGTTTCCAGGAGCTCCGGGAGGAACTTATGGAAGCCCAAAGGGAAGGCTTCACCGGCATGGAGGCCCTGGCCGATGTGCTGGAGGTCGGGAATACGGAAAAATCTTTAAAGGCCCTGTTAACCTGTCTGGAAGACCTTAAAGAGATCATCCTCTCCACCGAAACTTTTCCCGCCAAAGAGGCCATCTATCACAAACGTCATATTGCGGTGGATATTCCCTCTGTGTATGGTCGGTACCAGGAACGAAAATTTGACTGCCTGAGCCTCACCTTTCGTATGGAAAACCTGGCCGGGGTGTTACTTGAAAAATTGCCGGGCACTGTGAATTTGTCTTTTATCACCCAGGCCACCTTTTTTCGCATTGTCTCCTGCCTGAAACTTTTCATGCGGGCCCTGGCCGTTGATGGCATCACCTCCCGACGTCTGGATACTTATCTTTCCATACTGGCAAGCTCCCTGAAGATTCGCCGGTTTTCCTACACCCAATACCTGGATATTTTCCGTGGGCTTTCAGAGGGGGTTAAGGATGTTATTTATGCCAACTACACCAACATCCACCAGAACAATCTTTCCATCATCATTCCCCAGATAGGCCGGGATAATCTACTGGGGAGATATCGTTCCAAGTGGTGTGATGACGATGTGGTGAACACCACACATGGTCTTTCCGAAGATTTTTTCCGGGATCTGATCTCCTCCACCTTTGGGCTTCAGCATCTTGACCAGTTCATCTCCCGGATTATACGGACCCTGGAGCAACAACGGGATGTGCTGGATGAACGGCATCTGGATCTTCTCATGTCCTATAATCCAGAAAAAACAGTTTCCATGCTCCATGATGTAAACATTCACACCCATGATCTCATTCATTTAAGTAATAAGGGCTATAATCTGGTGACCCTTACCGGCCTGAATCTGCCGGTACCCCCGGCATTTATTATCACAACCGAGGTGTTTCGCTGCCGGGAGGTGATTCATGGATTCGGCAAGGCCAAAGAAGAGTTCATACGCCGGGTCCGCATGGCCCTTACACGTTTGGAAGGGCTGACCGATAAGGTGTTTGGCGATCCTGAAAACCCCTTGCTCCTTTCGGTGAGAAGCGGGGCGGCCCTTTCCATGCCGGGTATGATGGCAACCATCCATAACATCGGCCTTAATGACGAATTGGTGGAAAGCTATGTAAAGAATCATGGCCATGGCTATCTGGCATGGGATAATTACCGACGCTTTGTCCAGTCCTGGGCCATGATTTCCGGGGTGAACCGGGACAAGTTCCAGGAGTTGATGGATGATGCAAAAGAACGCCATGATGTGAAGTTTAAATGGCAGTTTTCCCCGAATCAGATGCGGGAACTGGCTCTGGATTACCAGAAACTGGTGCGACGGCAGGGCATCAGTATCCCGGATGACCCCTGGCTGCAACTCTCCCATGCCGTTGAGATGGTCTTTGATTCCTGGAATACAATCAAGGCTGTGGATTACCGGGAGATCATGGATCTTTCCGATAGCTGGGGAACGGCGGTGATCGTGCAGAGCATGGTGTTTGGCAATAAAAGCATTCAGTCCGGATCCGGTGTTCTGTTCACGGCCCACCCCTACCGCAAGGTACGGCGGGTGGCTCTGTGGGGGGACTATGCCTATGGCGATCAGGGCGAGGATATTGTGGCAGGGCTTGTGACCAGCTATCCCATTTCCGTGGAACAGGCCCAGATTGATGGGCGGTCTGTGGAGGAGAGTCTGGAGAAAAGTTTTCCTCACATCTACAATGAACTGCTTCGTATTGCAAGGGAGCTGGTGTACGAAGAACGGTGGAATCCCCAGGAGATGGAATTCACCTTTGAGGGACCCGATGCCACGGATCTTTATCTTCTCCAAACCCGGGACATGATCACC
The DNA here is from genome assembly GCA_045046665.1 of Desulfobacterium sp. Classification (GTDB taxonomy): domain Bacteria; phylum Desulfobacterota; class Desulfobacteria; order Desulfobacterales; family Desulfobacteraceae; genus Desulfocicer. The sequence goes on along the minus strand of JASFYZ010000351.1, from coordinate 7,280 downwards.
ATTAAAAAGCAGGAACAATTTGATGTCTTTACCCATTCTGATACCCTGGATGCGGCGGGGTTGGGCAAAGGCATCGGGGTGTCGGGTTCCGCTCTGTCCGGCCGGGTGGTTTTTTCCGAAGGAAATATCAAGCAATTACGCAAACAGGACCCTGGCATGCCCTTGATTCTCATTCGTCCGGATACGGTTCCCGAGGATATCAAGGTCATTGATATGGCAGAAGGGCTTCTCACCTCCCGCGGGGGACAGACCTCCCATGCCTCTGTGGTGGCGGTGCGTCTGGAAAAAACCTGTGTGGTGGGCCTCCGGGATCTCAAGGTACATGAGTCCCGACAATATTGTGAAATCATGGGACACCGCATTGCCTTTGGTGATCGTTTGTCCATTGATGGTCGAAGTGGACTGGTGCTGTTGGGGCATCATTCCACCCAGACGGAAAAGCATATTTTGCCTTTATAGTTTTTTTTATATAAAAATGAGACATTATCTGGGTTGAGAAAATTAATTATGTCAAAATATATTTCGTTTTTTGCAGGCCCCCGGGCCATGGATTTTATCAGTAAAAATGGACTTGAACCCAACGATGTGCAATGGGTGGCCGGTGCCGCAGGGGGGCCCAAGTGTTTAATTTTAACCCACTTGGATGGATTCTTATTCGGGCAATGGTTTAAAAATCGGCAAAACCCGCTTTTCTTGATGGGCGCCTCCGCCGGTGCCTGGCGATCTGCGGCTGCCTGCCAGAGGGACCCTGCCACTGCCATGGCAACCTTCAGGGAGGCATATATTAATCAATGGTACTCCAAAGATCCATCACTGGATGACATCAAGCGGGAGTGTGACCGGCTTTTGAGCCAGGTGCTGCCCCATGGAGCCATTGAACAGATTTTGTCCCATCCCAGTTTTCGAATTAATTTTATCTCAGCCCGGGCCAAAGGGCCCGGGGGCAATGATCATCCCTTGGTCCAGGGAAGCGCCTTGGCAGGTGCGGCCCTGGCCAATGTCATGAAGAGGGCGTATCTGAAATATTTTTTCCAGCGCATTTTGTTCCACCATCCGTCCCAGGTGCCACCCCTGGGCGATATGGAGGCCTTTGGGACCCATACGGTTCCCCTGACCCTGGATAATTTCATGCCAGCTCTTTTATCATCGGGCTCCATCCCCATGGTGATGCCCGGCATTAAAAATATTTCTGGTGCCCCCCGGGGAGTCCTCAGGGATGGCGGTATCATTGATTATCACCAGGATATTCCCTTTGCTTCCCCCGGGGAGAATCCCGCCCAGGGAAAGATCGTACTCTTTCCCCATTATACTCCACGTATTATACCCGGCTGGCTGGATAAAAAACTGTTTTGGAGAAAACCCCAGGCCAAAAATATGGACAATGTGCTGCTGGTGGTTCCCACCCAGAAATTAATTGATCTTCTCCCAGGAAGAGAAATCCCTGACCGGGAGGATTTTATGCGGTTTAAAGGGAAAAATTTACAGAGAATTGCCAGATGGTCCCTTGCCTGCAAAAGCTCTGAGGTGTTTGCGGCTGAGTTCCATGAAGCCGTGGCATCGGGAAAGATTAAAACCTGTCTTCGTCCCATTGCGTCCCTGTGATGGGATTCTAATTAATTTGACTGAAGGTTAGATCAGGCTGAAAGAGGTCTTTGTGGAACCGATTGCATTGTCTATGGATCCAAACATCTTTGTCACTTCTCCAAATATAGCCAGGCTCTTGTAAAGGTGATTTTTACCTTGCATGGTTCTTTGAGCGACGACATCTTTCAAGTTGCCGACACCTTCCGCTTTTAGCTTGATTTTCCCTTTATGAAGCGCTTTATGATGCGTGCTGCATAGTGTCACCAAATTCAATATTGTATCCTTGCCACCGTCTCTTTTGGGTAAAATATGATGCGCTTCCAGCTTTCCATTATTCTTTTTGCAATACTGACAAACAAACTGATCCCTAAGCAAGCCAGCCTGAGATTTTCATGGAGTCTTCCACTTCTTTGACTTGAACTTCTGTTGAGGAATCGTGGTTTTCGATACCACAGCCTTGACCTTCTTTGCCTTCTGTTAGCGGCTCTTCCAATCATTTTATTTTTAACATCAATTCTATGGTGAATGACGCCTGAAATCAAGACTTTATCTTTAGAAACTGCACAGAAGCCAGTCTGTTTTGCACCTTTATCGATACCGATGGTCACTTGTTGTGTATGCCCTTCACAATTCCATGTCAACTGGATGGTGAAGGGGTTGTAATTGATTGTTTTTCGGGGCTCCATAAAAAAACACCACGGAAGGCAAACGGATGAAGGACCGTTTGTTTCCGCGGTGTAGGAAGATCTTAACCCACCACATTGGACAGGTTTTAAAAAACTTAGATCAGCTCGTTGACATCTGTGTAATCAAGGTTCCAGGCATCGGAAACACCCTTGAATGTGATTTTACCATTCACAACATTGACACCTTTTTTCAGGGCTTCATTTTCCTGAACTGCTTTTTTCCAACCCTTGTTGGCAAGCTGAAGGGCATAGGGCAGGGTGGCATTGGTCAGAGCGATGGTGGAGGTACGGGCCACAGCGCCGGGCATGTTGGCCACACAATAGTGGGTTACACCATCAATCACAAAGGTGGGCTCGGCATGGGTGGTGGCCTTGGAGGTTTCAAAACAACCGCCCTGGTCAATGGCAACATCCACGATGACAGAACCGTCTTTCATCTCTTTGAGCATATCACGGGTCAAGAGTTTGGGTGCCTTGGCACCGGCTACCAGAACCGCACCGATCACCAGGTCTGCCTGGGTGACAAGGTCCCTGAGAATGGCAGGGTTGGACATGACAGGGAAGCAGTTGGCGGGCATGATGTCATCAAGATATCGCAGTCGATCAAGGTTGGTATCCAGGATATAAACCTTTGCGCCAAGACCACAGGCAATTTTAGCCGCATTTACACCAACAACACCACCGCCGATGACCACAACGATTCCAGGCTCAACACCGGTAACGCCGCCGAGAAGAATACCCCGTCCGCCCATGGGCATTTCAAGATATTTTGCGCCTGCCTGGGTGGCCATGCGACCTGCTACTTCACTCATGGGCAGTAGCAGGGGAAGGGAGCCATTGGCTTTTTCCACGGTTTCGTAGGCGATACAAACGGATTTACTTTTTATCAAACCCATGGTCTGGGGCTCATCAGCTGCCAAGTGGAGGTAGGTGAAAACAATCTGGCCTTCCCGGATCATGTCGTACTCAGAAGCCTGGGGCTCTTTCACATGCATGACCATGTCTGATTTTGCATAAACCTCTGCAGGGGTATCCATAATGGTTGCACCGGCTTCAACATAAAGTGCATCTTCAAAGCCACTGCCAGTACCGGCATCTTTTTCCACCAATACTTCGTGTCCGTTGTGTGCCATGGCAACAACGCCAGCGGGGGTCATGCAAACTCTTTTTTCCAGTACTTTGATTTCTTTGAGGATACCTACGATCATTTTTCCATGCTCCTTGGTTATTATTCAAATAAAAATTATGCCTGTTCAATTCTTTTGAAATTCATGCCATCACTCTTATTTATGCTGAACCCATTGGGTTGGAGGACCGCATTTATATAATTTTCATTTATACGAAGCAAGATGCTTGCCACATCTTAAATAAAAAAATAAAAAGAGATGTGATATTTGATGTGTCTTGAATTGATGGTGTTTTTTATCCTGGGGCAGGTGGTATGAATAGATTTTAACCATAGTGTGGAGTGCAGGGGAGAGCTGGAGTGGTAACTATAGGTACCAAAATTAAATAAATGTGCTGTAACGGTCCTGTTTGATAGGGAAAAAGGGCTTGTTAAGTTTGGTTACCAACGGTAACCTTTTTTATAAGTAAAATATTATATTTCTTCATCTTCTTTAACAGGGCAGGGTGGGAAATTCCCAGGGCAAGGGCGGCTTTTCTCACGGTTCCCATTTTTTCAAGAGCCTGTCTAACTATTTTTTTTTCAAGATCCGCCACTTGCTCCCGTATGGGACGGATGGTTTGACCGTTCACACTGAAGATGGGCTGGTCCCTTGGCGGGTTCATTTCGTGGCTGAAAAGAATACTGTCCTTGTCAATGATCTCTCCGGTACTTAAAAAAGCGGCCCGTTCAATGACATTTTTCAATTCCCGGACATTTCCCGGCCAATCGTGGAGGACCAGTTTCTCCAGTGCATCAGGGGTGAGCAGGGACATTTTCTTTTTCAGCTTGATCAATAGTTGAAATAAAAAGTGTTCCGCCAGAATGGGGATGTCGCTGACCCGCTGGCGCAGGGGAGGAATGTGGATGGGCAGTACATTGATGCGATAGTAGAGATCTTCCCGAAAGGCATTTTTTTCAACGAGTTTCACCAGATTTTTGTTGGTGGCCGTTATAATTCGGGTGTTGATGGAGATTTCCGTTGCGCCCCCAATGGGTCTCACTGCCTTTTCCTGGAGAAGCCTCAATAGCTTGGCCTGGGACCCCAAGGGCATTTCAGCAATTTCATCCAGAAATACCGTACCCTGGGAGGCCTTTTCAAACAGCCCTTTTTTTCCTTTTCTTTTGCCGCCGGTGAAGCTACCCCCCAGGTATCCGAACAATTCGCTCTCCAGCAGGTGTTCCGGCAAAGCTGCGCAATTGATGGGGATATAGGGGCCCTGGCAATTGGATGCGGTGTGAATGGCCTGGGCAAAGAGCTCCTTGCCGGTACCACTTGCCCCCTGGATGGCAACGGTGACATCGGTGGCTGCAATTTTCTGGGCAAAGGCAATGGCTTCTTTTATGGTAGGGTGATCACCGATGATGTCGCTGAAGGTGGTGTGTCCGGGTTCAGACAATGTCTGGGCAAGTTTCTTGATCTCCTGCATGTCTTTGGCAATTTCCACAGCCCCCACAATATTATCCGAAGAGTCCCGGATGGGTTTGCAGGTGGAAATGTACTGATACCGACGTCCCCCCGGGGTGATGATGTTTTGTTTTACATTGTCCAGGATGGCCCCTTCCAGGGACTGGAGTATGGCATATTCCGGCAGGTCCAGCTGTTGAATACTTTTTCCCAGCATTTTATCAGCCATGCAGTTGAACACCTGGCAGGCCACCTCGTTGATGGTGGTGATGCATCCCTTCCGATCAATGGAAATGACACCGTCACGCATGTTGTCCAGCACCACACGGAAACGGTTTGCCCGTTCTTCCTGGGGTAGAATGTCTATGAATAGAATCTTTTTTAAATCTTTAATCGCACCCATGAAATCCAAAATTTCTTTTTTCTTCAGGGGCCTTTCTCGATTTTCTATTTCCATGTATACATCGGCTTCTTTGGTACTTCTAATCACATCCATGGAGATGATATTAAATTTATGACTGGCAAGCAGGGTTGAAATGTCCGCCACAATACCGATGCGTTCTTTAAAATTGAGTTTCAGTTTGAAAATCAAATTTCATATTCCTTTAACCATTTCTGGAGGGGATTAAAAGGTGGCGCAGCCAGCCAATCAGGGTATTCCCCTTGAGCAAGGCCTGCTCCTGGAGATCCAGGTTCATGGAGATGGTGTCGATGTCTCCAAATCGATCTTTACGGGTGGTGATTTTTTTATCAGGATCAAGGGGTTTGATGATTTTTGCCGGATTTCCCGCAGCAATGACATTGGCAGGAATATCCCCTGTGACCACGCTGCCGGCGCCAATGATGCTGTTTTCTCCAATACTAACCCCCTTGCACACAATGGCGCTGTCCCCGATCCACACATTGGGGGCAAGGATTACAGGGTGGGCAGTGTCAGGCGGCAGGCTCCGGTCGTAGATGCCGTGCCAGTCGGAATCGGTGATGTAGGCGTTGCTGGCGATCATGCAATTGTCCCCGATGACAATACTTTGGGCCGCGCTGATGTGGACCCCCGGGGAGATGAGCACGTGGTCGCCAATGGTGATGCCAGGTACATCTTTTTTGTCCGTCCACACGGTGAGCCGGGTTTTTTTGTCCGAGGAGGCCAGAAGGGTGATGTTGTCACCAATGGTCACCGGTTCACCAAACACCTCCACATGCCAGGGTTTCACCACAAAGGCATTGGCACCCAGATGCTGCATTTGGGGTTCCAGGAAATGGCTGAGATGAAATTTCAAGATGCCGAACCAGATTCTTTTGATAAAATAGGGCCGATGGTCCCGCCTCATGAGATAATTTCCTCGATACATTCTTTAAAAATAAAGCCATCCCAGGCATCATGGTCAAAGAGGCGGGTCGCCGGGGTCAGCCCATAAAGGGCATCCGCCGCCATGAGCACCACCCCATTGGTCCAGGAGATTTTTTCTTCGGGCCAGATGACCATGTCCGGAAAGGTATACCCACACCAGAAGGTGCCATCCTCGTAGACGCGATCCTGTATCCAGGAAAAGACGATGCGGGCAAGCTTCACATTGCCCATGCCATACAGAGCAAGCACAAATTCCGATGTCTCAGCCATGGTGACCCAGGGCCGGTCCGAGACGCACCGAACCCCCTGACCCTCAATGATGTATTTTTTCCAATATTTTTCAATGCGCCGGCTGGCGGCCTCTCCGGTGAGAGCCCCACTTAAAATGGGGTAGAACCAATACATGGAAAATCTGGATTTGCTGATATTATAAAGAGATATGTCTTCTTTAAGGGATCGTTCCAGTTTATAAAAGGCCGTTTCCCACAGGGGGCGTTTTTTGTTGAGCAACTGGGTAATGGTCAGCGCGCATTTCAAGCTCATGTAAATGGAGCTGCACCCGGTTAAAAGAGCCATGGGATCAATGTTGCCCTCGGGGCTTTTTGCCCAGTAGATCTCGCCGCTGTCCGTCTGGAGGCTGATGCTGAAATCAATGGCCCTTTCCATGCAGGGCCACATGGTTTTAAGAAAAGGGGTATCCCGGGTGGTGATCCAGGTGTGCAACAGCCCTGTTGCAATGTAGGCGGTCATGTTGGTTTCCATGGTTCGATCTTCGGGAATACCTTTAATATAGGATGAATACCAGGACCCATTGCTGTTCTGGTTTTTGGCCATCCACCCAAAAGCCCGTTTTGAGGAGTCGTAAAAGCCGCCAATGTTCAACCCCATGGCGGATTCCACAAGGTCCCATGGGTCTGTCTTTCCATCAATATGCCAGGGAATTTCTCCGGATTGATATTGTAACTGGCTGATGAACCGTGCCACTGAGTCTATGTTCATAGATAGGCTTGGGCGTGGGTGGCGGTTTTTTAAATCCATTCAATTCTCCCGTTGGATTTTATCTGTAATGCATTGGCAAGTTAAATAGGT
>JASFYZ010000350.1:0-16318 GCA_045046665.1 Desulfobacterium sp. | reverse complement strand
CTCAGTGCAAATTTTGAGATATTCAAAAAATTTTTTCCCGACATTAAAATGATTCAAATTTCAAAAAAGCTGGACAGGGAAAAAACCTTTCCCAATGGGGCGGAAATCAGAACTGCATCTAAATGGCTTGCAGATCTACATCTGCCATAAAGAATCCCATCACCTAAAATCAAATTGCTTTCTGAGAAATAGGCCAGAAAGATTTTTAAACATTAATAGATAAATTTATGCAGTATTTCTGCAAAAGGCGTTAGATTCTTATTTCTTATTTTCGTGTTATTTTGGCACGAAAATAAGAATCTAAGATCATATGTTGCAAACAAAATGAAAAATGAAGACAATCTCAAATGGAAACGAAAAGTTGTCAGCCCTGAAAAAGCACTTGAAAGAATAACTCCGGGAATGACTATTTTTATCGGCACAGGGGTTTCTGAGCCCCGGACATTGTTCCGCTGCCTTAAACAGTCTAAAGCGGCCAATATATTGGACCTGGATGTCTTTCAACTGGTCAGTCTTGGAGATGCCATCTCCATAAAAAAAGAGCACTCTTCACGCTACCGCCTTAAAACTTTTTTTTCAGGATGGGATGCAGACGAGGCCATTACCAAAGGATTAGCTGATTTCATTCCCAGCAGGTACTATCAAATCCCTGAACTCTTCAGATCCAAACAGATAAATATTGATACCGTTTTTGTTCAGATTACCCCACCCAACAAAGCCGGATTCTGCAGTCTGGGGGTTTGCGCTGATGTCGCCCGTCTGGCAATCAAACAGGCCTCCTTTATCGTCGGAGAAATCAGCACATGGATGCCACGAACATACGGAGATACCTTTGTGAATATCTCTGATTTTGATGTGCTGGTGGAGGCCAGGGAACCGCCCATTTATTTTGATCGATGGACGTTTGATCCCGTGTACGACAAAATCGCTGAGAATGTAAGTTCACTAATTGAAGACCGCAGCTGCATCGGTTTTTCCGTCGGCCCTTTATACGAAGCCCTTGCTACTCATTTAACTCATAAAAAGGATTTGGGTATTCACACCCCCTTCTTTTTCGATAACTTGATGGACCTGATCAAAAGCGGTGCGGTGAGCAATCAGTATAAAAAAAATTACCAGGGCAAATCCTTAACTTCCTATGCCATAGGCACCCCGGAACTCATGGCATGGCTTGATAATAACCCCATGGTTGAATTTCAATCCATAGACCAGGTTTTCAATCCAGTTCATATCAGCAAAAATCCAAAATTCATGGCCATTTTATCAGCTCGCAAAATTGGCTTGTATGGCAGAGTTGCACTTCATACGGGCAGGGGCAATGTCGGTACGGGGCCGGGGGAAGTAATTGATTTTATCAACGGTGCCCTGCTTTCAGAAGGGGGCTTGGCAATACTTGCGCTGCCCAGTCGCAATCGTAAGAACGAACCCAATATTTTGTCGTCCGTTATCAACTATCCCAATCAATTCAGCTCATGGGAATCCATCAATGCCATTGTCACAGAGTACGGTATTGTTAACATAAGCGGAAGAACCGTACGTGAACGAGCCCAGGGATTGATTGATATTGCCCATCCCGATGACCGCCAGCAACTCATTGAAGATGCCAGGAAAAACAAAATAATCTACCCGGATCAAATTTACATCAAAGAAAGCGCCCACCTCTATCCATCAGACATTAATATAAAGCATACCTTTAAAAATGATTTAGAACTCCGTTTTCGGGCAATAAAACCCTCCGATGAAGAAAATATGCGAAGGCTTTTCTATCGCTTTTCCGATGAATCTGTTTACTATCGCTATTTTACCCGGATAAAAGCCATGCCCCATGCAAGAATGCAGGAATACGTGAATATTGATTATAATAAAACCCTGTCCATAGTGGGCGAAACTAAAAATGGAAAAATCATTGCCGAGGCCAGATTTGTAAAACTGGAAGCACAGGAAACACATCCTGAATTAGCCATTGTTGTGGATGAAAATTATCAAAATTTCGGCATTGCCACCTTTATCTGCACTCAGCTTATGCGGCTGGGCAAAGAAAGGCATCTCAAGGGTTTTAAAGGCTATCTCTTGTCCCACAATATAAAGGTGTTAAGGGTAATTAAAAAAATTGATTGGGACGTTCATATCAAACTTGAAAAAAACATATCCCATCTGACCATTAATTTTAAAAATTAATGGCATCCTTCATGCACTGGTTTACATTTTCTCAAAATATTCCCTTATTTTCTATAAATCTTATCAAAAAAGTGTCAACTACTTTTAAGGGGATATGAAGGATGCCAAAATTAGAATGTCTGGTCTGCTGTCACTGTAATTTTAAAATTTTTACAGAACAGCTCCCAGGGCAGCCAGCAGTTTTTCAACATTTTCAGGACGGGACGTATGCCCCATGAGTCCAATACGCCAAATTTTTCCCGCCAGGGGACCAAGACCTGCCCCAATCTCAATCTTATACTCTTTGAGCAGCCGGGTTCTGACAGCCGCATCATCAACCCCCTGGGGAATATAAACGGAATTGAGCATGGGCAGGCGGCAGGATTCATCCACCAGCATGCTGATGCCCTTCTCCTTAAGGCCATTCACCAAGAGCAGATGGTTATCCATGTGGCGTTTGTATACATTGGCTTCTTCCTCTTCAAAGACCAGATAAAGGGCCTGGTATAATCCATAGAGCATGTTAATGGGAGCTGTGTGATGGTAGGCTCGGGTGGCCCCCTCCCAGTAGTTCATGATCATAGTGAGATCCAGATACCAGTTGGGCACCTTGGTTTTTCTCTGTTGAATGGCATCCACCGCCTTGGCAGACATGGAGATGGGGGAGAGACCGGGGGGGCAGGAGAGACATTTCTGGGTACCGCTGTAGAGCACATCAATGCCCCAGGCATCCATGGAAATTTCAATACCACCCAGGCTGGTGACCGCATCCACCAGATAAATGGTGTCACTTCCCTTGAGCAATTCCCCGATTTCCGCCACTGGATTTTTAACACCAGTGGAGGTTTCCGCATGGACCACAGCCACTATTTTATAGGTTTTTTCCGCCAGCTTTTTTTTCACATCTTCCACAAGCACCGGGGTTCCCCATTCAAATTCCAGGGTATCCACCTGGCCGCCCAGACGTGTGGCCACATCCTGCATGCGCATGCCAAAAACACCGTTGATAAGAATCAGGACCGGGTCGTCCTTTTCCACCAGGTTGACAAAACAGCACTCCATTCCCGCAGATCCGGTACCGGAGACGGGAAGGGTCAGCTCGTTTTCAGTGTGCAGCAGGTCTTTTAACTGTCCCTTCATGGTATCCATGATGGTGATAAAATAGGGGTCCAGATGGCCAATGGTGCTTTTGGCCATGGCATTTAATACGGTCTGGTCCACGCAGGAGGGTCCTGGTCCCATGAGTGTAATTTCTTCAAGCTTATTTAATAAGTTTTCCATGAAACGATCCTCTTTTGCTTATGATTTTATTTTTTTTATATGAAACTCCGTCCAACAAACTGGAATCATGAGAGTTTCATTTTTCATTGTGGCAGGCCAATCTGTCATGTGGGTTGTATGAAAATACCGTCGGGGGCGGTATTATGCCATTTTCATTATTAAAATTGCTGGATCTATGACTGAATCCGCTGACTCAATCCAGAAAGTCGAAAATCCGTACGATTGTTATTCAAGGCAATTTCCACAGCCCTCCGGGACCCCACCAGAATAACAAGATGCTTTCCCCGGGTCATGGCCGTGTACAAAAGGTTTCGCTGGAGCAAAGGATAGTGCATGGTGGTGATGGCAATAACAACCGCAGAATACTCAGACCCCTGGGATTTATGCACGGAAACAGCATAGGCCAGGGTCAACTCATCCAGCTCCATGATATCGTAATCCACCAGTCGGCCCTCGTACTCCACCACCAGTCGATTTTCAGATGCCACCACCTCATCCACCACCCCAATATCACCATTAAAAACATCTTTCTGGTAGTTGTTTTTAAGGTGCATCACCTTATCGCCGGTCTTAAATATTATGCCACCGGCATTAATTCCCCCCGGTGTATTGTTGAGAACGGACTGGAGCTGCTGGTTCAGATTAATGGTACCCGCTTCCCCTTTGTGCATGGGGGTGAGTACCTGGATGTCGTTGACATGGGAAAAGGCCTTTCTAATCCTGCCACCGCACAGATCCAATATGGTTTGCACCACCCGACCCGGATCATTATTTTCAATGAAATAAAATTCCGACAACCCTTTATCATCCTTATCCCGATCCAGGCATGGCATCTGACCATTTCTGATGCAGTGGGCATTCATAACAATGGGACTCTGTTCTGCCTGGCGAAAAATCTGGGTCAGGGAAAATGTTTTAACGACACCGGATTCAATAATATCAGACAAGACATTTCCCGGCCCCACCGATGGCAACTGGAAGATATCCCCCACCAGAATTAACACGGAAGTTATCGGAACCGCCTGGAGCAGATGGTACATGAGCATGGTATCCACCATGGAGGATTCATCCACAATCATCACATCAATATCCAGAGGATTGCTTATATCTCTGCCAAAGGTGGCATCATCGGGATCATAGAGCAGGGTCTTATGCAAGGTAAAGGCTTTACGGCCCGTAACCTCGGCAAGACGTCTTGCAGCCCGGCCCGTGGGGGCGGCAAGCAGCACCGACTGTTTTAACTTGGCAAAAAGAGAGCACATCGAGCGCACCAAGGTGGTTTTTCCGGTGCCAGGGCCGCCGGTGACCACCACCACTCGGTGGGTCAAAAGCTCTTTAACCACAGACATTTGTTCAGCAGATAATTTCAGTGCCAGACGTTGGAGAACCTCTTGTTCAATGATATTTTCATCCAACTCAAAGGGCGGAGGGCCAATGGAAAGCATGGCCTGAATTCTCTGGGCAATGCCTTCTTCTGCCCGGTGAAGACGTTTTAAGTAGACTTTTTCATCCGCTTCCATATCGTCAGTTATTTCCGTCTGGTCCATTTTTTCAATGACGATTTCACGCCTTTTTTCAAGGGCTTCCAGGGCATTGTTCATAACTTCATCCAGGGCAGAGGTCATCTGAACACACCGTTGCAACAACTGGGATCTGTAGGCAAACACATGACCATCAGACTCCCATTTCAACAAGAAATAGACAATACAGGCTTTGATACGGTCTGGATCATCGCGTTTCACACCGGCTTTCATGGCAATGGTATCTGCCACCTCAAAGCCTGCCTGGGGAATGTCCCGGCTGATCCAATATGGATTTTTCTTCAAGGTATCCAGGGCTTGGGGGCCATAAAAACTAAGAATGGCCGCCGCATGGGTAACCCCGATGCCGTTGTCCTGCAAGAACTGCATCACCCGGCGAACGGCATGATGACTGTCCCAGGCCTTGGTAATACGATCACATTTTGATTTACCGATCCCCTGGATTTCCCGGAGACGATGGGGTTCATTTTCAATGATATCAAGGGCGTTTTCCTGGAATTTTTCTACTATTTTATCGGCCATGGTTTTACCGATACCCTTGATAAGACCGGAACCCAGATATTTTTTAATGCCCCCCGCCGTGGCAGGTAAAATCACTTCAAAGGATTCCACCTTGAACTGTTCCCCATATTTTACATGGGTAACCCAACTGCCCTTAAGTGCAAGAGTTTCTCCCTGGGCAACCCCTGCCATGTGCCCCACAACAACAACGGGTTCCCTGGTGCCATGAATTTTTATTCTGGCAATGGTGTAATGATTGTCTTCATTGCGGAAGGTGATCCGGGCCAAAGTGCCTTTAATGGTAATCATGGAAATCTCTGGTCACCGTTGATAATTTTGAATGATAAGTCTGGCAGCAGCCATGAGGTCAGGAACGACATGGTCTGGAGAATGTCCCTGGGCTTGAAGTGTCTTCAGGGAATTTATACCGTTACCGGTTTCCACCAGCACGGCTTTGCCACAGCCTGCATTCCGGGCACACATAATGTCTTTGGCACTATCCCCCACCATGCAGGTCTCTTTAAGATTAAGGTCATATTTTTTTTGTGCCTGCAGGATAAGACCCGGCAGGGGTTTACGACAGGAGCAGTTTTCATGGGGGGCATGGGGACAAAAAAAGAGATCTTTAATGGTCCCTCCTGCGGCTGTCACACCGCTTTTTAATTTAGCAAAAATGGCGTCAAGGGTGGGTGGGGTCACCATTTTTCGGTTGATAACCGATTGATTGGTGATAAGAATGATATCAAATCCATGGGCAGTCAAAAGAGCCATGGCCTTTGTACTGCCGGGAATAAAATGAAATTCATCCGGGGTTTTAATATAATCCGGGGAATCCACATTGATGACACCGTCCCGGTCAAGGAAAATTGTTGTATTTGGCATGATGTTTATCTACCGGGCCACGGTAAAAGCATTTTTTATTCCCGATCTTTTGAGTTTTAATTTAAAGGATTCGGCTGCCTCCAATTGGGTGAACTTTCCCACACGTACCCGATAAAAGGTTCCCCGATAATCCTTGTGGGTGATTATGTGGGCATTGCCGTATTTGGCTGACATTTTTTTCCGGTAGGCCCGGGCATTGGAAAGAACGGTAAAAGCCCCCACCTGCAGGGTGAAATCTCCCTTCCAATAATCCAGGGGAACATATTTTTTATTGTTTTTTCCAGCACTTTTTCCAACGCTTTTCCCCAGGGCAACCACCTTCACCCTTGCCGTTCCCGGCCCAACAACCCCCAATTTTTTTGCCCCGGTATAAGACAAATCAATGATTCTGTTGGAAACAAAGGGTCCCCTGTCATTGATGCGAAGCACCACCTTTTTTTTATTATGAAGATTAGTCACCTGGACCCAGGTGTTCATGGGAAGGGTTTTATGGGCTGCGGTCATGGCATACATGTTATAGGTTTCTCCATTGGCAGTTTTTCTACCATGAAATTTTTTACCATACCAGGATGCCAGCCCTTTTTGGGAAAATCCCCGGGCATGGAGCAGGGGGTGATAGGTTTTCCCCGCAATTTTATAGGACTTGAAGGTGCCTGTTTTTTTTACAGGCACCTCTGGTGATGCCGTACCACCATACCCCTTGAGTTCATCCGGGGGGGAGACAGGGGGGGTTGATGAACATCCCCCCACAGACATAATTACTGCCAGTAACAGAATCAAAATCCATTCAATCCGCAAATAATCAGACATCCAGCTCCAGAGCACGATAAATCACATCGTCCATCTTGTCGGTAAAATGAAATTTCATGGTCTCTCTGATATTTTCAGGGATATCCTCCAGATCCTTTTCATTCCACAGGGGCAGAATCAAGCTTTTTATACCCGCCCTGTTGGCGGCAATGACCTTTTCCTTTACGCCACCCACTGGCAACACCTCACCCCTCAGAGTAATTTCACCGGTCATGGCCAGTTTCTTTTTAACCTTTCTACCCGTGATAAGAGAGGTTAAAGCCGTTAGCATGGTCACACCGGCAGAGGGTCCATCCTTGGGAATGGCCCCGGCGGGCACATGGATATGGATATCATGGGTGTCAAAATAGTCCTCTTCAATATTAAATTTTTCCGCGTGAGACCGAAGATAACTCATGGCGGTGCGGGCAGACTCTTTCATGACATCCCCCAGCTGACCGGTGAGCATCAAATTTTTATTCCCCTTCATGGCCGTGGCCTCAACAAAGAGAATCTGTCCCCCCACTGGGGTCCATGCAAGGCCCACAACCACGCCGGGTACGGTGATATTGGCGCCATTTTCCAGCATATTTCGAACAGATCCGAGATATTCATGGATATCTTTTTTGCCCACGGCTATTTTTTCAGCTTCATTCTGGGCAATTTTACTGGCCGCCCCCCGGCACACAGAGCCGATCTCTCTTTCAAGATTTCGCAACCCCGATTCCCGGGTGTACCCTGAAATAATATTTTTTAGCGCTCCCTTGGTGATGGTAATCTGGGAAGTTTTCAATCCATTGGCAATGCGCTGCCTTGGCAGGAGATATTTAGTGGCGATTTTCAGTTTCTCATCTTCGGTATACCCGCTGAGTTCCAACACTTCCATGCGATCCCTCAGGGGAGCAGGAATGGTGTGAAGCACATTGGCCGTGGTGAGAAAAATCACATCGGTGAGATCAAAGGGAACATCCAGATAATGATCGGTGAACGAGTAATTCTGTTCTGGATCAAGCACCTCCAGAAGGGCGCTGGAAGGATCTCCCTGGTAGGAAGAGCTCACCTTGTCAATCTCATCCAGCATAAATACCGGATTGTTTTTTCCAGCCCTGCGGATCTCTTGGATGATTCTGCCGGGCATGGCTCCCACATAGGTTCTCCGATGACCCCGAATTTCCGCCTCATCTCGGATACCTCCCAATGCAATTCGCACAAATTTTCGCCCCAGGGCCCTTGCGATGGATTTACCAAGGGAGGTCTTGCCCGTACCAGGCGGTCCAGAAAAACAAAGGATGGGGCCTTTGGAATCTTTTTTCAGTTTTCGCACGGCCAAATATTCAATGATTCTCTTTTTGGGTTTTTCCAGACCATAATGATCCTGATCCAGAATTTTACGGGCCGCCTTAATATCGACCTTATCTTTAGATTTTTCAGACCATGGAAGGGAGGTCAGCCAATCCAAATAGGTGGAAGCCACCACGTACTCCGAGGATGAGGGGTGCATGCGGGAGAGTCTTTTGACTTCCCGATCCGCTTCTTTGGCCGCCTCTTCAGGTAGCTTTTTTGAGGCTATTTTTTTACGATATTCGTCAATCTCAACGCTTTCATCGTCGGTCTCTCCCAACTCCTCTTTGATGGCCTTGAGCTGCTGACGCAGGTAATACTCCCGCTGGCGTTTATCCATATCCTCCTTGACCTGGGTTTGAATTTTAGAACCCATTTCAAGAATTTCCAATTGATCTGCCACCAGGCGGGTCACCTTGGTCAATCGTTTTTTTACATCCAGAATTTCAAGCACTTTCTGCTTTTCAAGAATGGGGGCATTGATGGTGGAAGCCACCATATCCGCCAGCACATCCGGCTCTTTTATGGATTTAACCATCCCACCGATTTCCGCTGGCAATCCCGGAGAAAGGGCGATAATTTTTTCGTATTGATCCACCACATTGGACATGAGTGCCCGGGTCTCTTTATCGTCTTTTAAATTTTCCCCCCCAACGGTTTCTATGCGGGCCTGGATGTAGGGTTTACCCTCAATGTACTCTTTTACCTTAAATCTGCTTAATCCCTGGATCAATAACTGGGCCTTATTATCCTCCATCTTAGCCATTTTTAAAATAATGGCCACCGTACCGATTTTATTGAGATCCTTTGAAGAGTGGCGGGATTTAACATCAGAACGCTTTGATAACAGCACACCCAGCATTCTGTCCCCTGCCATGGTTTCATCAATGAGTTTGATGGCCTCGTCCTGCATGATCACAAGGGGAAGTACCATCTTAGGGAACAGATTTGTGTCCACAATGGGTAAAACAGGAAGGGTCTCCGGTATGTGATCTGGATTGACATTTACGGAAGTCTGAAGTTCACTCATGGGAAATTCCTATGCATTTATCTGTAAGATATTTCAACAGTTTCGGTTCTTTCCACTGGAAGCTTTGCAAGGCTTATTTCAAGAAACCCATCGGAATATAAGGCAGAGACTTTATCCACATTAATTAAAGACGGCAGATAAAGAACCCTTTCAAACCGGCCGAACTGAATTTCAGCAAGTCTGAATGTGGCGGGGTGTTCCGGGGGTTTCCGGCATCGGCTTCCCGATATTTTGACGGCCTTATTGCTAACCTGGATGGTGATATCATCCTTTTCAACCCCTGATATTTCGGCTTGGATGGTAATATGATACCTGGATTCAAAAATATCCATCTGCGGTTTCCAAATTCGCTTTGAAAGGCAAAACATGGGATTAATGGATTGAAACATATCCTGTCCCTCTCTCTCTCCTCTTGAAGAGCGCTCAAAATCTTCACCAAAGATAATTTCTAAATATTCCATTACAGAAAACTCCTGAAGCTGTGTTAATTTATAATGAACACTGCAATATACAAACAGGCAGTTAATTCTAACAAGAATAACACCGGGTTCCAAGCTTGTAAAGAAAGAATCCTTAGTAAATATTCGGCCAGCACCCCATCTTCACCTACTTTGGCCTGCTCACATAGCATTAGTATGCTACACAGTCCCCAATAGGCAGATATGAGGCACTGGCCAAACATTTACATTATCAACCCGAATATTCACATTCAACACCTCAAATCCCTTTTTATCATAAAGCTTTATAATTATTTTTTTCCATCGTCAAGGATTACTGTTCCGGAATCCAGTTTTTTGTCCCCCATAACAGGCAGGCAAGCCCTGCAAGGCTGAAAGCAAAAGAACTGTAACAAACTACATTCATGCCCAGCCCATGCCATACCATACCGCCGTAAAAGGCACCGGCAACCCTCCCCAGACCTGCGGCCCCCAAAAAAAGAGACATCATGGTGGCCCGGGAACCGGGAATCAATTCTGTGCACATGGAAATAAGAGAGACAATGGTAAACTCAAACATAAAAAAAATCAAAAAAAGAGATCCCAATGCCGCCCACATGGAAAATTCGGACATGGGAACTAATAAATAAGACAGGCCACTTAATAAAACCCCACAACAAACAGACCGCTTCAAACCGAAGCGATCTGCCAGAAGCGCGGTTCCCACAGAGCCGCAAAGCTCCCCCGCACCAATGACGGCTGTGCCAAGACCGAGATCCACCACTGAAAAATTAAATAGGTTTTCCAGCCAGGCGCCATAAATAACAAAAAGATTATCATTGGCAAAACTGACAAAAAAAGCAAATCCCATGGCACCCAAGGCCCTGGGATGTTTTAAAAGAGGCCCCATGGATTTTATCAATGTCTTAAACTTATTGACGGTTTCTGGGACTTCCGATGTCTGTGCCACCTGGGAATCGTCCTTTATATAGACAGAAACCAGACCGAGACAAATGACACCGAAACCGGCCAAGACAAGAAACGGTGCCTGCCATCCCATTCTAAATATGATAAATCCCACCAACACCATCCCCAAAATGAGAATCACAAGCCCTGCCAACATCATGCGTTTGTATCCGGTGCGATCTCCAATGCTGAAGGTGAAAACACCTATCAGGGCAGTGGCTTGATTCAGGGCAATAACCGATGTCACGGCTGTCAGCGGTACACCCAACCCCCGGCTGATAACTGAAGCAAATGGATAGATAAATCGGTTGCTGGTATTGATTACAGACCTTGCTGCAAAGGCTGCCAGCAAGGTACCCAATATTCCATTTCTTTGTTTATCTGTTGTCATGTGATATCTCTTCGGACCATAAATATATAAAAAAAGGGGAGTGGCACTATTTAACAAAGGCCACTCCCCAAGATAATCTAACTTCTACAACATTTTTAAAAGAAAATTAATTCAAAATCATCCCTCTGCCAGTTTTTTCAACTTGGCATATTTTTCATTTATTTCCTCTTCAATCTTGGCTCTCAAGCGCTTGGACTCTCCAGGAAAACTTT
Organism: Desulfobacterium sp.; assembly: GCA_045046665.1. Taxonomy (GTDB): domain Bacteria; phylum Desulfobacterota; class Desulfobacteria; order Desulfobacterales; family Desulfobacteraceae; genus Desulfocicer. The sequence continues at coordinate 4,790 of JASFYZ010000350.1, read as the reverse complement.
TTTCCAATGCGGCAAAACGGTTTTCACCGGCCAGGAACTCCTGAAGGGTTCCATCGGGTTCCTTGGAATCCAGAATAAAGGGGTTTTTACCTTCCTGCTTAAGTAGCGGATTGTATCTGTACATGGGCCAAAAACCGGATTCCACAGCCAGCTTGGTTTCCAACTGGGTTTTACCCATACCCTTTCTAATACCCTGATTGATACAAGGCGCATAGCAGATAATCAGTGAAGGTCCATCATAGCTTTCCGCCTCAACAAATGCCTTCATGAGCTGCTGTTTGGAGGCTCCCATGGCAACGGATGCCACATAGACATATCCATAACTCATGGCAATGGCACCCATGTCTTTCTTACCAATTTTCTTACCGGATGCCGCGTACTTGGCAATGGCACCGGTAGGGGTGGCCTTGGAGGCCTGACCGCCGGTGTTGGAGTAAACCTCGGTGTCCATTACCAGAATGTTGATATCATCTCCCGATGCCAGCACATGGTCCACACCGCCAAATCCGATATCATAGGCCCAGCCATCACCACCAAAAATCCAGTGGGATTTTTTGGTGAACAAATTTTTATCCGCTGCAATGTCGTCCAGGATATCAATGCCGCTGTTTCCCGTGAGCAATTTTTTCAGCTGATTACCACATTCCGTGGAAGTTGTGACATCATCCATACCTGCAATCCATCCGGACAAGGCATCTTTGATATCAGAGGAGATATCCGTCTCAAGGGCTTTTTTCATCTTGTCTGCCAGGGTGGCCCGTCGATTATTGGTGGCCAGCATCATGCCGTATCCATATTCTGCGGCATCTTCAAACAGAGAACTTGCCCAGGTAGGACCATGACCTTCTGCATTGACACAATAGGGAGCAGAGGGGGCAGACCCCCCCCAGATGGAAGAACAACCCGTGGCATTGGCAATGGTCATTCGCTCGCCAAAGAGCTGGGTCAGCACTTTGACGTAAGGAGTTTCACCACATCCAGCACAGGCGCCGGAAAACTCAAACAGGGGTTTAACAAACTGGCTGCCTTTGACAGATTCTCTTTTACCCAGTCCTTCTTTAAAAGGAACAGTGAGGGAAAATTCGTAGTTGGGAATTTCCATTGTTGTCTGGGTGGCAAGGGGTTTCATCACCAGTGCGGTTTCCTTGGCAGGACAAATGTCAGCACAGTTACCGCAGCCTTGGCAATCCAGGGGATTTATCTGCATTCTAAATTTAAATGCTTTTAAATCCTTACCTTTACCCTCAATGGTTGTAAAGGTTTCAGGGGCTCCCTGAAGCTCTTCGTCTGTGGCCACAATGGGGATGATGGCAGAATGGGGGCAAACAAAGGCGCATTGATTGCACTGGATACAATTTTCGGGGAGCCATTCTGGAATACTGATGGCAACACCGCGTTTCTCATACATACTGGTACTGTTGGGAAAAAATCCATCCGGTGTAAAGGCACTGACAGGAAGTTCATCTCCCTTCTGGGAGAGGATAGGTTTCATCACATTCTCAACATACTCGGTTCCCTGGGTGTGGGATACAGGCCAGCCTTCGGCACTTTTCCAGGATTCGGGCACCTTAATTTCAATGAGATTATCCAGTGTCTGATCCACAGCTTCGATGTTCATATTAACAATATGATCACCTTTTTTACCGTAGGTTTTTTTAATGTCGGCCTTTAACAGCTCAATGGCTTTCTCAAAGGGGATCACATTGGCCAATTTAAAAAAGCAGGTTTGCATGATCATGTTAATGCGGGTTCCCAGGCCAACAGCCGCACCAATTTTAACGGCATCCACATTGTAAAACTTGATTTTTTTATCTGCAATGACTTTTTTAACATCGCCGGGAATGTGCGCTTCCATCTCTTCCACGGACCATGCGGAATTCAGGAGAAAAGTTCCCCCTTCTTTAATGCCCTGGAGCACATCATAAATTTCCACATAATTGGATTTATGCACGGCAACAAAATCAGGATCCGTGATGAGATAGGTTGACTTGATGGGCACATCACCGAATCTCAGATGGGAAATGGTAATACCACCTGATTTTTTTGAATCATAGGCAAAATAACCCTGGGCATATTTATCGGTGTTATTTCCAATGATCTTGATGGCACTCTGGTTGGCACCCACCGTACCATCGGAACCAAGGCCCCAGAATTTAGCACTCACTGTCCCCTCGGGTGCTGGATTAAAATCAGCCACAGGTTCCAGTGATGAATAAGTGACATCATCCTTGATTCCCACAGTAAAATGATTTTTAGGACCAACGGATTTCATATTATCAAACACAGCCTTGATCATGGCAGGGTTAAATTCTTTGGAACCCAGGCCATATCGGCCACCCACAATGCGAGGGCCTTCACCTTTTTCCATGAACGCCGTGCAAACATCCATATATAAGGGGTCACCAAGGGCACCTATCTCCTTGGTTCTATCCAAAACGGTCAGGGTTTCCGCAGTGGCAGGAACGGCTGCCATAAATGCTTCCACATCAAAGGGCCGATACAGACGAACTTTAACCACACCCACCCGTTCTCCACTCTTATTGAGCTTTTCAACGGCTTCTTCAATGGCCTCACAGCCGGAGCCCATGGCAACGATAACCCTGTCTGCTTCAGGATCGCCTGCATAATCAAACAGCTTGTAGTTGCGGCCGGTGAGCTGTCCCACCTTATCCATGTAGCTTTGAACTATCTGGGGAATTTTATTATAAAAACAATTGGCGGCTTCCCTGCCCTGGAAATAGATATCAGGATTCTGGGCGGTTCCACGGGTATCGGGTTTTTCCGGATTCATGGCCCGGGCTTTAAAGGCTTTATAGGCATCCCAATTAAAAAGTGATGCCATGTCTTCATAATCAATCACTTCGATTTTTTGAATTTCATGGGAGGTTCTGAAACCATCATAAAAATGCATGAAGGGAACGCTTCCCTCCACCGTTGCAAGATGGGCCACCAAAGCAAGGTCCATGGCTTCCTGCACAGAATTGGATGCCAGCATGGCAAAACCTGCCTGGCGTGCAGACATGACATCAGAATGATCACCGAAAATGGAAAGTGCGTGGGCTGAGAGGGCTCTGGCAGTGACATGAAACACACAGGGAAGCAATTCACCGGCAATTTTGTACATATTGGGTATTTTCAGCAAAAGACCCTGGGAAGCGGTGAAAGATGTGGTCAACGCACCAGCGGATAAAGAACCATGCACGGTTCCAGCAGCGCCAGCTTCCGACTGCATTTGTTTTATACTGAGTACCTGGCCAAAAATATTTTTTCTGCCGGCCGAAGCCCAGCTGTCCGCTATTTCGCCGAGGGGACTGGAAGGAGTAATCGGGTAAATAGCTGCAACATCGCTCATTGCATACGCCACATGGGTTGCTGCGGTATTACCATCAATTGTCTGCATCTTGTTCTTCATGTAACCACCTTCTTTTGAAAAATTAGAATCTATTGCCGAGTCATCAAACTTTTTGCTTCAATTATAATGTCATCTGCCTGATATCTTTAAAATCATAATTATAATGGGACTCATTAAAGTTCATCAGCCAGATTCATATTTCTTCATGGAATCGTGTAATGATCATTTTTCACAGCATGTGGACAGGTATCATGTTTTCACAATGTCAGTATATTCGACAAGCATGTAAATAGAATAAAACAACATTATGTTCCACAATTTTCATGCCAGTTGCTATAATATCCTTTTAACCCGATTCTATTTACAATGAATCAATACAAAAGTAAATAAAAATAATGGATTGACAAAAATACCAATAACAAATAAAAACCAGGCACCTTCCGCACCACCAGGCCCAAACACCCGTCACGCTAATATCAGACAACAGACTTAAATACTTAATATAAAAAAGCCAAAAAAAATATTAAATGACAAATAAGAAAAAAATAATCAGGTAAAAGCAATCAATCAGATTGGTATTACCTTTGAACATATTCATGATGAATTCATAATCATATAATGAGTTCATCAGGGCGCATTCCCATTTTCCCGGCATCATCATATCATTCTATTGATCTGATTCTTAGGCAAAGGGGGTCAGGCTTGTGTTATTGGCGTTATCGCCACAGCCTGTGAAAACTCCAAAACCACCGATAATGCCACTAACGCAAGCCTGACCCCCATCGATGAATCTTCCGACCGGGAAAAGGGGAATGCACCCGTTCATCAAGCGCTTGACCACAATAACACTCCCCGGACAAATAGAAATAAGCAAATTACATACCATTAAAAATAACTAATCAGATCCTTTCATTTGCCACTATGCACGCCACCCCAGGGCGGCCGATGTTGTGAGCAAGCCCAATAAATAATACCATGACCGCTCAGCAGTATTTGGGCACGATCATTTTTTTTAACCCCAAAAAGGCTGTTTTCCGCCGTGCACCGGTTATTTTCCGCCAGCAAATATTGTTGAATGCCAGTCTGATTTGACAACCCATTGTAAATGAAATAGATTTTAATCCCGTTGTGGTAACGGCGCTGCCGTGTATAAGAATAACGTCATCTTTTTATGTATATGGAGTATATATGGGTTTACTATCATCAAGTGTATCAATCTCACGGTACCGGGTTGAAGGAAAGTTTGAATCGTCCATACTTGAATCCGTTAGAACCGGACTGACGAAAAATATTATAAGCCAGATTGAAGACGAATACGCAGAGATATCCGTGGGCTGGGCCCCCATGGAAAGTGCCTTTGAACCTGATTTTGAAAAATTTGCCTTTTCCTTTGGTACCTACTTTGCTTTTTCCCTCAGAATTGACAAAAAAAGTGTGC
>JASFYZ010000349.1:0-11343 GCA_045046665.1 Desulfobacterium sp. | reverse complement strand
GGGTGTTGCTCCCACCCATATATATGCTGCCACTGGTACCTATACGGCGCAGCTGATGGTGACAGATGACGAGGGTGCCACCAACATCTCCACAGCCCAGGTGACCATTTCCACTGTGGGAGAATATACGGTTCTGAGTTATGATGATTTTGAGAGTGGCTGGGGGAGCTATTCTCCTGGCGGGGAAGACTGCTTGCGCTATACCGGCGGGACTTACGCTTACCAGGGTAGTGCTGCCGCAGATATTCAAGATAACAACGGTGCGGCCTCTTCTTTTTATCACACTGTCGGAATGGATGTGTTAACGCCAGGTTACACAGCAATCAAAGTTGAATTCTGGTTTCGAGCCCAGAGCATGGACAATAGTAGTGAAGATTTTCAGGTCCAGTATTTTGATGGCAGCAGCTGGCACACAGTGGCTTCCTATGCCCAGGGCGTGGACTTTGAAAACGGTCAATTTTACAATAAAACTATTATGATTTCTGAGTCAGACTACGCATTTTCCACGAATATGAAGCTGCGGTTTATGTGTGATGCCAGCGGAAACCGGGATGATGTCTATATTGATGAAATAAAAGTGTCTGTAGCTCAATGATTCAGCTTTTTTCATAAGTGATTATCCTGTCTGCCCTACATTGATTTTTTAGGGATTGGTGTTTCACGCACATTGACACAGAGGGAAATGTCTTGTTGAAAAATGTCAGGGGGCTGGGAAAGCCTTGCTTTTTTTCATTGACCTTGTCTGCTCGATATAATACTGTTATTGGCTTGAATTAAATAACGTAAGGGTATTATATTATGCTGAATACAGGTATGCTGATTGCAATTGATGTAACTATTTTATATTTGATCATGGGGCCCTTGGTTCTATATGCTCTGTATGTGGTGTTTGACTCTCTGGGGCAGGGAAAGGCCGAGGACATGACAGGCATGAAAATTTTGAAGAAGAGAGCACCAGCCCTCTGGTCAGATGAAGATATTTCTTTATGAATAAATTTTTCAACGACTGGAAGGGGTATTTCACCTTTGCTGCCTTTTTAAGCTGCTTCATTAATATTCTCCAGCTAACATTCTCCTTTTACATGTTTGTTATTTACGGCAATGTTTGTATCAGCGGTAGCATGGCATCGTTGAAGACGTTTACCATTGCGGCCATATACGCCTTGAGTCTGTTGACCTTTTTCAGCTATATCCGTTCCCGCCTTCTGGAGGTCGCGAGTAAAGATTATAATTTAAAATTTCGCAATAAAGTATACTGCAATATGCTTCACAGTCATGCCAGCATGAATGGGCACACTTCTGAACAGGTGTTGAACGATCTTGGAACCATCCGAAAATATTTCACAACTCCGGCTATAAATGCCTTATTTGACGCTCCCTGGGCGCCGCTTTACCTTGCCCTGATTTTTCTTTTTCACCCAATTTTGGGTACCATTGCCACAGCAGGGGCAATAATTATGATGGGGTTGAATGTTCTTCAGGAGTTTCTCGTGCGGGACAGCATGCGGGCGGCCAATGTCAAAAATATGAAAAATAAGCGTTTCATTGATGCATTTCTTCGCAATTCCGAAGTGATCAATGGGATGGGGATGATTAAGGCCATTGGTGACAGGTGGGAAAATAACAACCAAGAGGTCATTTCTCATCAAGCCGTGGGCAGCCAGCATGCGGGTTTGATTCAGTCCATTATTAAGCCGTTGCAGAACTTTGTTCAGGTCTTTATTTATTTTACCGGGGCATATTATACCCTGACCCAGGGATTTAATGTGGGATTGATGGTGGCATCATCCATTATCATGGGACGGGCGTTGGCACCGTTGATGCAGGTTATGACCACCTGGAAAATGACGCTCCAGGCAAGGGATGCCTATGAACGATTGAACCGTTTTTTAAACCATTTTGACACCGATATCCCCCCCATGAATTTGCCAGCTCCGGTGGGGACCCTTCATGTCAAGAATGTGAGTCTTACCATTGGTGACCGGCTTCTTCTCAATGACGTTTCCCTTCACCTTGCCCGGGGGGAGCTCTTGGGTATCATCGGCCCCAATGGTGCCGGAAAATCAACGCTCTGTCGTGCAATTCTTGGGGTCTGGCCCACCATATCAGGAAAAGTAACCCTTGATGGGGCGGATCTCTATTCCCGGGCCCAGGGTCAGATGGGGAAATATATCGGATACCTACCCCAAGTGGTGGAGCTGTTTCCGGCAACGGTGGCCGAGAACATTGCCCGCCTCGGTCCCGTAGACATGGGAAAAGTTGAAAAAGTGGCCAGCTTGTGCGGTATTCACAGCCTGATTGGGGGGTTTCCCAACGGTTATGATACAATGCTGGAACACCCGGATGGGGTAGGGTTGTCCGGTGGTCAACGTCAAAGACTGGGGCTGGCCCGGGCCCTTTATGGTGATCCCTGCCTTTTGGTTCTGGACGAGCCTACCTCTAATCTGGATTCTCAGGGTGAGGCAGCGCTTGTGGAGGTGCTTCGTGCCATTAAGCTGACAAGGGGATGTACCTGTGTCATGGTGACCCATAAGCCGGAATTGATTCAGGTCATGGACAAGATCCTTGTGTTGCAGGGAGGGCGCGTTTTAATGTTCGGTGCAATGGATGAAGTGGTGGCCAGGCTTTCTGAGGCCCGACAGACACAATCAACGCCCGGTGGGGCAGGTTCAGTGAGGTCGGTGTAATCCATGGCAACTTTTTTGCGTCAATGTTTTTCCTATTTTTTTTATGCAGGGTTTTTCAGCCTTTTTGCCAATACGCTTTACCTGACATTTCCCCTGTATATGATGGCTGTGTATGACAGGGTGCTTGCCAGTGGCAGTTTTTCCACCTTGTATGCCATCACCACGGTGGCATTGTTGGCATTGGTGACATTGGGAATCCTTGAATTCCTTCGATCCAGAATACTTGTCCGATTAGGGGTTCGATTGGATACTCTTATTGGTCGCAAGGTGCTGGATCGCATGCTGAAAAATGCTTCCCGACCCGGCGCGCCTGCCTACCAGTTGGGGCTGATGGATATGAATGTAATTCGACATTATTTTGCAGGAAATGCTATTTTTGCTTTTTTTGATGTCCCCTGGATACCCATCTATCTGGGAGTGATCTATCTGATGCACCCCGTTTTAGGATATACTGCCGCAGGGGGTGCGGCTGTGATTTTAATTATAGGGGTAATTCAACATCTTTTGTCCCGGGCAGATCTTGAGAAAAGCAGTCTCCTTGGTGGTGTGGAACGTGGATGGATTGGTAAATGCCTTCGCAATGCAGAATTGTTGAGGGCCATGGGGATGGTAAATCATACCGCCCGCTACTGGAATCGCATCAACGATCAGGACATGGCCATCCAGGACCGGTCCGGCAAAAAAGGACAATTCCTCACTGCTGTGGGCATGAGTTTTCGGATTTTCATGCAGGTGGCAATTTATTGTGTCGGTGCACTGCTGTTCATTAAAAATCAAGTGAACATGGGATCCATCATTGCCGCTTCCATTATCATGGGACGTGCCCTTGCACCGGTTCAGCAGGGCATTGGAGCCTGGAAACAGACCGCTGGTGCACGGTTGTCCTATCGCCGCCTGGACCAACTGCTCAAGGAGACCCAGGGGGCTGAAGGAACTGTGATTGACAATTTTAACGGCAGAATTGATGTGGATGCCATTTCCCTTGAAATTGGCGAAGATCTCATATTTGAAGATCTCACCTTTTCCCTGGAACCGGGAGAAAGCATGGGGCTGGTTGGCCATAACGGGGCGGGAAAAACGTGTTTGTGTCGTATGCTCCTGGGAACCTGGGTTCCAACCCGGGGGGAGATTCGACTGGACGGGCATGACGTGGGGACCATTGATTCAGAATCCTTGGGAGCCTTTGTTGGGTATCTGCCCCAGGATGTGGAGCTGTTTACCGGTACTGTCAGTGAAAATATTGCCCGCATGGGTCCCATTGATTCAAGTGAGGTGATCCAGGCATCACAAATGTCCGATGCCCACAGAGAGATTCTCCGGTTTAGCCATGGCTATGAGACAGATATTGGTGAGGCCGGTTTGAGCCTTTCCGGCGGACAACGTCAGCGGGTGGGGCTTGCCCGGGCTCTGTATGGTAACCCTTCTCTGGTCATACTGGACGAACCTAACTCAAACCTGGATGAGGCGGGGGAACGGGCATTGATCAGCGCACTTACGCGACTTAAGGCTGGGGGAGCAACGGTCATCATGATTACCCATAAAATGTCCCTGTTGTCCGGTGTTGATAAGATTCTCACTTTGAAGAAAGGAAGTCCGCCGGAATTCGGTACCAGGGATGACTTCTTAAAAAAGGCGTTGGCAGATCAAATATAATGATGGAGAAAATGAATGCGTGATCTTTTGAAATTCAGATATAAATATTTTATCTTTATCTCCCTTTTCGGGTTGTGTATCCACCTGATTTACCTTATTGTTCCCATTTACATGATGGTTATTTACGATCGGGTATTGTACAGCTTCAGCACGGCGACACTCATGGCTCTTAGTCTGTTAACCCTTTTTTGTCTCACAGTGATGGGCATTCTGGAATACATGCGGTCCAAGATGGCCATGCGGGCGGGGTTTGCCATGGAACAGCGGTTGCTGCCCCATGTGCTTGCAACGATCCACGATAATGCTGCAGCTACGGATAAAATCGGGTATGACCGTGGGGTGACAGATTTGGCCTGTGTCCGCGAGGCGGTTGTCCATGGTATTTTTTCAAAGGGGCTTGATCTGCCTTGGGTTGTGCTTTACCTCGTGATTCTTTATGTCATGCATCCTGTTATCGGTGGGGTAGCAACCCTTGGGTTTGGCATGACTTTTATGTTCCAGCATTTGTTGGGGCGACTTAACGGTAAACGCTACATCGTTTCTCATACGAGGGATACGGTGGCAGCCGGACTGCTCTCTGCCACGGTTCGCCATGCCGATTTGATAGCTGGTATGGGCATGCTGGGGGCAGTGCAGGACAAGTATAGCCGAGTGGCTCAGCAAAGCAAAATAGAGCGGTATCAGGCAGCAAATAACAGGTGCATCACCGCTGCTGTTCGAATGGTACTTCAGGGGCTCTCAATTACGGCTATTTTCGGTAGCGGGGTGTATCTTTTTTTTAGCCAGGAGATCTCCATCGGGATTGTCTTTGCGGCGGTTATCATCATGGCCCGGCTTTTTTATCCCCTCGATAAGGGGTTTGAATCTCTTAAATATACACTCGAAGCCTTTGCCGCCTATGACCGATTGCTTCATTTTGTTGAAGCCAGGGAACGACAGTCCACCCTGACGTTGCCGCGTCCCCGGGGGGCATTGCAGGCTGAAAATATTACGCTGGTGGTAAAAAACAAGACGCTTTTGAGAAATATTTCCTTTCACATGGAGCCGGGTGAATTTTTAGGGATTTTGGGACCGGCCGGTGCCGGTAAAACCGCTTTGGTGCGTTTAATATTGGGCATATGGCCCCCTGTAGCAGGCAAAATTCGTCTTGATGGCGGGGATCTTTCCCAGTGGAAAAGAGAAGACTTGGGGCCTTATGTGGGATATCTGCCCCAGGAGACGGACTTCTTTGCCGGTTCCATTGCTGAAAATATTTCCCGTTTGAAAACAGTTGATTCTGAAAAGGTAATCCAGGCAGCCAGAAAAGCCCATTGCCACGAAATGATATTATCCCTTTCCAAAGGATATGATTTCATGGTGGACAGTACCGGTAAAAATCTTTCCAGTGGCCAGCGACGACGCATTGCTCTTGCGCGTACGCTGTACGATGATCCCCAGGTGGTGGTTCTGGATGACCCCCATGTCAGCCTTGATGAGGCCGGTTTCAAAGGGTTGATGTCCACTTTGCAGCTGTTGAAAAAGGAAAAGAGAAGTGTCGTAATGGTCACGGAGAGGCCCAATATGCTGGCAATGACGGACAAACTCCTGATGTTGAGAGAAGGGCAGGTGGCCATGTTCGGGCCGACAAAGGAGGTGCTTTCAAAATTGACAGCATCCCGTCAACAGGCGGTGCAGCAAAACCGGAAACCACTTAAGGCTGTACCTTCCACGGGTCAAAACCGGGTGAATTAATCAGGAGATCAACAATGATTGAAAAAAATGTAAGCGCAGATAAAGATATTGTATTAAATACCAGCCCCACGCCGTTCATTGTTGCGGGGTTGGTGGTTATTTTTTGTTTTTTTGGGGGGCTTGCCGTATGGTCTGTCTATTTTCCCTTTCAGGGGGCTGTGATTGCGCCGGGTACGGTGAAGGTGTCTGGAGAACGAAAAACCGTTCAGCATCTGGAGGGGGGGATCATTGATGAAATCCTTGTGAAGGAGGGAGACCAGGTTCAAAAAGGTGATGTCCTCATCAAGTTAAAAAGTATTAAGGTGGAGTCAAATTTAGACCTCCTAAGTGGGCGACTGAATGCCAAACTGGCCCAGCATGATCGTCTCACCGCCGAGGTGGGGATGGCAAAAAAAATCACTTGGTCTCCGGAACTCAATTTGCAGCACATGGATGATAACGTGGCCAAGATCATGGTGGCGGAAAAAGATATTTTCGTGTCCCGTCGTTCGGACATGGAAGGGAAAATTTCTTTGTATGGCTCCCAGATCAAACAGTTGGGAAACCGTATTGACGGTGCAGATGAAGAATTTGGCACACAGAAGGTGATTATTGCCAATCTGGAGGAGGAGCTTGGGGTTAAAAAAACCCTTTTTCAGGAAAACTACATGGGAAAACCGGAGATCATGGAACTACAGCGACGTCTTGCCGAACGTCAGGGGCGGCGGGGGCGGCTGCGCCAGGACATGGCTGAATACCGGCAGAAGATTGAAGAGTATAAGCTTCGCATCGTTGATATAAAACACCAGTACCGGGAACAGGCCATCACCCAGCTGGGCAAGACCAAGGACATCCTTTTTGAGTTAAAGGAACAGATCCGTCCAGCCACGGATACACAAAAGCGGTTAACCGTTCGTGCCCCCATCAGCGGTGAGGTGATCAATCTACAGGTCCACTCCGAAGATAGCGGTGTGATTTCTCCGGGTATGCCATTGCTTGACATTGTGCCAGCCGATTCCAAATTTATTATTCGTGCAAGGGTAAAGCCCCAGGATATCACCCGGGTGCAGAAGGGGCAGGCTACCAAGGTGCAACTCAGTGCCTTTGACAGGGATTCCACCCCACCGGTGCCAGGGGTGGTAACCTATGTGGCTGCAGACCTTGAAACAGAGCGCACCGCCATGGGAATGGTCAGTTTCTACAGTGTTCATGTGGAGGTGGATGCGGCGGTTTTGGAACAAAACAATGCCTATCTTTCACCGGGCATGCCCGCAGCATGTTATATCACCACCAAGGAAAGAAGCGTCATCAGCTATATTCTGGGACCATTGCTCGTCAATGCCGACCGGGCCATGCGGGAGGGGTGATTGTGTGGCTGTGCCCGCTGGACTCACTGTAAAACCAATAACCAATGCGCACTGTGTTTCCTATGAACTTTACTGGATAGAATAATGTCGTGAAAAAAGCGCTTTATACCCTCACAGTAAATGTAGCGGTATTGCTGCTGCTGCTGCTGGCCGTTGAAATGGTGACCCGATTGGTGGTACCCCGGGAAAATGTGCAGGCCATTTTCAATGATGAAACGTTACGTACCCGGGGCAGGCCTTTTATTGTGCCTGCCAGTGCCCGGGGGTTTCGCTTGAAACCCGGCTTTACCAGTTCACTCTATCGCATCAACCAGGATGGATTCCGGGGAGAGGAACTTTCTGATACGCCAGATAACAACATCCAGATACTCACCCTGGGTGAATCCACCACCTTTGGATGGGGGGTGGGGGAGAACGAAACATACCCTTATCTTTTGATGCAGGCCTTTGATCCTGGCGAAAACGTTCAAGTGATCAACGGTGGTGTCCCCTCTTATACCTCCAGCCAGACCCTGGCTTATTTACAGGAAATTTTGACAGATAGTGTCCTTAACCCCCAATGGATTCTGATTAATATCCTATGGAATGATATCTGGTACTCCACCATAACTAACTGGCATCCAGATATCCTTGTGTACCAGAAGCCGCCGGGCTGGATCTCCTGGATTACCGGCCATTCGCGGTTGGCCCGGATTCTGATCATGGGGGCTGGCAGCAGAGAAAAACCAGTGGATATATTTAACCCCGATGCCCTGGAACAGTATGAAAAAAATATCGAGGAGATGATTTTGTTCTGTAAAGAAAAGAAGGTGCGACTGGCCTTTGTCTCCCCTCCATTTGATGCGGATCACATGCCGGAAGAGGGTCTCAATGAATTCCACGTGCGATATTCCCGATCATTTTTTGTTGCCACGGCCCGCCGTTATTTAGAGGCGCTGACCCATGTGGCATCTCGTCATGGAGTCCCTGTGTTTTCCCATGGGGTTGATATGCGATATTTACATCAAAAATCTTTGTTTCTGGATGCCCTGCACCCCACTCCCCGGGGAAATGAAATTATGGCCCGGGATGTTTACGCCAAGCTTTTGCCCCTGCTGGGTGAAACCCACTCCAAAGGAATTGATTTGCCATGAATATTATTGGAATTTCTGCCTGGTACCACGACAGTGCCGCAGCACTGCTGGTGGATGGCAAGCTTGTGGCAGCGGCCCAGGAAGAACGGTTCACCCGGGTTAAGCATGACCCCTCTTTTCCAGAGCAGGCCATCAGATATTGTCTTGCCTCCCAGGGAATCACATTGGCGGATGTGGATTATGTAGTATTTTACGATAAACCTCTGATCAAGTTTGAACGACTTCTGGAGACCTATCTTGCCTATGCCCCGCAGGGACTGCGTTCTTTTTTGACATCCATGCCGGTGTGGCTCAAGGAGAAGTTATTTCTCAAGCAGCAGTTGAGGAGATCTCTTTCTGCCCTTTCTAACATCAAAGAAAAATCACTTCCGCCCCTGATGTTCACGGAGCACCACCAGGCCCATGCTGCGTCTGCTTTCTTCCCATCCCCCTTTGACCGGGCAGCTGTTCTCTGTGTGGACGGCGTGGGTGAGTGGGCCACCACCTCGGTGTGGGAGGGAGAAGGTAATCGTCTTGATCCGGTGTGGGAAATCCATTTCCCCCATTCTCTGGGGTTGCTTTATTCGGCGTTCACCTATTACACCGGCTTTCGGGTCAACTCCGGTGAGTATAAACTCATGGGTCTTGCTCCCTACGGTGAACCCCGATATGTGAAACGCATTTACGATAATTTGATAGATGTTAAACCCGACGGCAGCTTTCGACTCAATATGGCATATTTTAATTACGCCGTTGGGTTAACCATGACCAATCACCGATTCGACCACTTATTTGAGGGGCCGCCACGGACACCGGAATCTCCCATCACCCAAAAAGAGATGGATCTTGCCCGTTCGATTCAGGTGGTGATTGAGGAGGTGCTTCTTTCCATGGTTGCCCATATCCGTCGGGAACTGGATCTGGAGTATCTTTGCCTGGCCGGGGGCGTGGCCTTGAACTGTGTGGCCAATGGCAAATTACTGAAATCCAACCTGTTTAAGGAAATCTGGATTCAGCCAGCCGCGGGTGATGCTGGAGGGGCCGTGGGGGCGGCGTTTGCCCTGTGGCACGAGTATCTTGGTAACCAACGTACAACCCTCCCGGGAGCGGATGGGATGAAAGGAGCCCGGCTGGGGCCTGCCTACCGGACCGGGGATATTACAGCCTACCTTGACAGCATAGATGCTGTGTATCAGACTCTGGATAATGAGACGCTACTTTCATCTCTTGCCGTACTCATTGACCAGGGCAACGTGGTGGGGTGGTTTCAAGGCGCCATGGAGTTTGGCCCCAGAGCTTTAGGAGGCCGTTCCATTGTCGCAGATCCCCGCAGCTCGAAGATGCAGTCCACTCTTAACCTGAAGATCAAGAATCGAGAATCCTTCCGGCCCTTTGCCCCGTCGGTGAAAAAGGAAGATGCGGCTGACTGGTTTGATCTTTCCGGTGAGAGTCCCTATATGCTACAGGTGGCCCGGATTAAAAAAGAGAAGCAGATTCCCATGACGCAGTCCCAGGAAAATCAGTTTGGCATGGAGAAACTAAAAGCCCAACGTTCCACCATTCCTGCGGTTACCCATGTGGATTACTCGGCCCGGGTACAGACAGTGGATCGGGACACGGCTCCCCTTTACTGGGGACTTCTTGATCAATTTAAGCGTCTTACCGGGTGTCCGGTGCTCATTAACACCTCTTTTAACGTAAGGGGAGAACCCATTGTCTGTACCCCACAGGATGCCTATGCTTGTTTCATGGGAACTGAAATGGATTATTTGGTGATGGGTAATGTTTTGCTTGGCAAGGAGAAACAGCCCCATGGAGCTGGGCACAGTGCATGGGCATCACAGTTTTCTCCTGATTGAAAATTTTTATCCCATGCCCCCTTTTTAAAAAAAAATGTAGCGATTCAACGTATATTGACCACATAATGCTAATTACACTATATGGTGTGGTTGAAACCATGTTTTTGTGTCTTTAGAATTAAGTTTATAACAATCTCATGATAATTTTACAAAATTCACAATCTAAATTAATTCCATAATCAGGCTGTTACGTAGGCCCAATGAAAATAAGAGATCTGTTTTTTTGAGTGAGTAAATGGGTTACAACGAATTTGATATGGAGATAAAGGGGGATATTAAAATGCAGCCATTAACCCGGCGTGGTTATAGACACTTTGGTTTTGTTCTGGCCCTGTTTGTTGCCATGCTCTTTGGACTTTTATTGCCCTTCTTAGCGGGGGATGCCAGTCTGATGAGGCCCTGGCCCTGGTTTGTATCAGCGTTATTGGTCGGGTGGGGGATGTTGTGGCCGGAGGGGCTGCGGTTTATTCATGGGCCCTGGATGGCATTTGGGCGCTTTATGGCGACTTTAAACACGACGGTGATATTGACAATTGTGTTTTACCTGTTCATTACACCCATGGCCATTGTGTTTAAAATACTGGGCAAAGATTCCATGGAAAGGAACTTGAACCCCAAAAATACCAACGATTCCTATTGGAAAAAGAGTTCAGGTCGGAAAAAAAACGAACATATGGAGAAGATATACTGATGTGGGAGTTAATAAAAGATCTGTGGGGGTTTATGGTTTTACGGAAAAAATTCTGGCTGGCCCCTGTGTTGATATTGATGTTGATGGTTGGGTCTCTGGTTTTCTTTTCCCAGGGGTCGGTGATTGCACCGTTTATATATGCCCTATTTTAATATGTGTATAATAAACGTGTTAGTCATAAGTTCTCATTATTGCCTATTTAAAGTTTGGATAACCCATCGAAATCATTAGGTCTACGTTTCGAAAAAACATTTGTTCAGGTTT
>JASFYZ010000348.1:0-24537 GCA_045046665.1 Desulfobacterium sp. | reverse complement strand
AATACGGCTCTTGAGAATGTTATACTGCCGCTTGTTGCAATGGGTGAACAGAAAAAATGTGCACACAATAAAGCCTTCAAGTTTCTTGATAAAATGGGGCTTGCGGGTTTTGAAAAGCATTATCCGGATGAATTGTCCGGCGGCATGAAACAACGGGTTTCTATTGCAAGGGCATTTGCGATTGAACCGGATCTTTTGTTGCTTGACGAACCGTTTACAGGGTTGGATACTTCTTTGCGAGAGTCAATAAGAACTTTGCTTGAGGCCTCCTTAACAAAAAGTCTTGCCAGTGTGATTCATGTGACGCATGATGAAAAAGAGTTGATCAGACAAACCCATACGCTTTATTCCCTTTCAGCCAAGAGTCTTAGTGAATCTTAGGCTGAGGTGCGTTTTAACCCTCAAGTGATAATGGGATAATGCTTTTGAACTCCTTTCCATTTTTCCTTATACTCCTCAAAGTCGGGCTTGATCATAACCTCGGCCACCTTGTGGTGAAATTTTAGTAATTAAAAAATAAGCATAATTATTATAGCTAATTGCGATGGGTAAGATTCTATTTCCCGTATATTCGCCCATCTTATGATCAATCCCTATTTTTGAGCCCGTCTTGTTTAATACGTTGATATTATTAATTATAAACCTTGGAAACGTATTTAATCTGATATAATGCTCCCAAGAACTTAGGGAGTCAGCCTATCTTGATATACCAGTTATAAATGTATTCATATCACCAATCCTGGGACGATTGGGATATAAGCGGTATTTTGAAATCGGCCAACTCCCTTATGAAAATTCAGGGAGTCAGATCAAACCAATTTACCCGCAAATACCACTTAAAATTGAACCCCCATCATGATTCCCCATACCTGTTTGGGCATGGAATATCCGCTGATCTCCTGGTAATTGGTTCCGGTGAAATTATTGACAAAAATATTCGTTGAATACTCCAGTCCGCCAAACTTGAATTTTTTTTCAAAACCTGCATCACAGACAATATAATCCTCAAGTTCACCACCCTTCTGGGTACCCCTTGCGCCCACATATTTTGCACTGAGCTGGAGCCATCCTTCAGGGATAATTTCATACTTCCCCATTACCTTTACTTTATGTTTGGGAAGGGTGGCAGGCAAATAATAGGTCCAGTCCTGTTCATTGCCGGTCTGGGTAACTTTATATTCCTGGAACACATAGCCTGCATTGGCACTTAATTTTGTAGAAAACTGGATGGCGGCTTCCAGTTCAAAACCATAGAGTTCCAGATTGTCAATATTGTACAGGCAATTGGAACCTGCACCTGATCCCGGCGAGGTAATGCCATTGTCATTGATAAAATCTTTGATATCATAATACCAGGTTGAAGCTCTGAGGCTTATCCTGTCAAGGTTGTGAATGACACCTATTTCATATTCCATGGCAGTTTCAGGGTTAAGAGAGCTGTTTGTTTCGGAGGCGCACCGCGCCCACCAATAATAATCTCAGGGACAGGGCAGCCTGTAGGAACGACTGACAGCAGCATAAAGAGTGGTATCCGGGGTCGCCTTGTAATCCAGTTTCAGGCTGGGAAAAAATCCTGAGTCTGTTTCGGTTTTCCCACTGTTGGCAACACTGAAGGGCCATCCCGGCGGCATGGCGGAATACCCCATATCCATCCAGGAATAATAGGTTGCCTTGTCCACCTGATAATACCTGATTCCCGGGATAAGGGTCCATCTGTCTCCAAGAGTGATGACATCCTGGGCATAGCCTGATTTAACCCTGTAAATAGTTCTGATGCCGGAAGGCTGACCCAGTTCCTGGTATTCCAGTCCAAAGGTAAAGTCATGTTTATCCAAAAGACTGACATCAGCATATTCAAGAATCAGCCCCTGGGTCCGGTCATCCATGAATTCGTCCTCGGAAAATGCCCCACTTTTATTGTAAAGGCTGGTCCACCGCCTTCCATCGGTCATGAATCCGTGAACCTTTATGGTTCCGGGGCCTGCTGGAACCCTGAATATGGCATCCAGATAGGTTGTATGCTTTTCCCATTCAGGGGTGTCTGCCCCTGGCATCTGGGGCCAGTTCAGGTGGCGGAGCTGGTCCTTGTTTCTGGTAAAAACAGGATAGTCTGAATCATAACGGGCTGCAACCTCTGAATTACTATCGTTTGGATCGTTTGTCACCGGCATGCCATATTCAACATCGGAATACTTTACATTGAGTTCAAGGGCTGCCTGGCTGGGAAGATGAATGTCTATATGTCCGTTAAGGGATTTTGTTTTCTGAAAATTATTCCTCAGATAACCGTCAGTCTCCTGTTTGGCCCCGGAAAAATGGAAATCTATATATTTGTTTGCACTGCCATCAATGGATGCGGCAAAATTGGAGGTGTTGTAGCGGCCATATCCTGCCTTTACACTGCCCTTGGCTATCTTATCTCCTGCTCCGCCTTTTTTGGTGATGATATTGATCACCCCGCCGATGGCAAAGGGATGGAGCACGGAATGGCCGCCCCGGATAATCTCGATGCGGTCCACATCATCCAGGGTCAGGGTGGACCAGTCCACAATATATCTTCCCATGTGGCCGGTTTGGTTGATCCGCCTGCCGTCAATTTCAATGACCATGCGTCCTTCATTGAGCCCCCGGATGGAAACCTCATCACCGGGGCTTGCCATCAGGGCATTTGCCCGCTGGACATCCACCCCGCCGATCTGGGTCAGCACATCGGTCACAGTGGTCATTGACCCGGGTTTAATAAATTTATCCATGGTGATCACGGTTTTTCCAGAAGTGATCTCCACCCCTGGCTGGGCTGCCATGACCGTTATTTCGCCCAGGTCCACGGCCTGGCCCTGGGCTTTGTCAATTTCTTCAACTTCTGAAGCATTTGCAGCTATGCCCTGGCAGATCAAAATTGCCAGAACCATGCAAACCCGCAACAAGGGTTTAAAAATTTTCATAATTTTTTTCCTCTCCTTATTTTATGGAAGATATCCCATAATTTTTAAAAGCCCTGATTGACAGGAAAGGAAGCATGTTGATATGCTTAAACATCCTCTCTTGGAGGGCGCGGGAAAACAGGTGTATTGTATCTTTGCAGGATCAACACCTGTTTTCCCCATTTGTTTTTTTGATAAAGGGTTGGATTATCAGCAATTCTAATTATGGCTTTGAACCGATTCCTTTGGCGTGTAACTATCTGAAATTACGTTGGTGGAAATTATCATTTTCTTGGTTTTAAACGCATATGGCTCCAAAATTAGAATTGCTGTTGGATTATTCTTTTTTTACCGACAAAATATATTTTCCAGGTTCATCTTTAAATCCTCTGATGCCAAGTCCACAATCTTCACAAAAACCTTCCATCTTTTGTCTAACCGGAAGCCTGTCCCGGGAAACTGCAGTTTTTCCGTTGTGGTGATCCTTAATCTCTTTTGAGGAAAGAAGATGGGCAATGGTGAGAAGACCCTTTGTTTTTAAAAGCCCTGCCAATTTTGACAGTGCTTTTTCCTGGTCCTGGAAATGGGGAAAACAGGCAAAGCATATGATTGAATCAAATAAAAATGGTTCAAAGGGCATGCCCATGACGTCCGAACAGACAAAGGTGATCCTTTTATCATGATGTTCCTTCTTGTTTGCCGTTATCATGTTTTCAGCATAATCCACCTCAAACAGACGACCCTTGGGGGAAAGGCGGTTCAGGATATACGGGACCAGAACCCCGCTGCCACACCCCACATCCAGAACCCTGTCATCCGGTTCAATATCGAGACTCGCAACAATTTTGTTGATCTTTTCTGCATATCGGTCATGGGTTCCGGTTTCAGGGTCTTTATAAAATTTATCCAGCCAGGTATGGGCCCTTTTATTGAAAAAGGCTTTTCTGATCATGTTTTCCTCATCCATTCATCACTCCTTAGTCCAGTCCATCCATTGGCATGACCGAAGCTCTCTGGCTGTTTTCGCATCAACCTTGTAAACATTTTGATAAAATTTTAAAAGCCATTGTCCCATCTGGATATCTTTAAACCGTTCAGGGTAGGCTGCCTTGGCCATGACCATGACGTCAATGGGATACTCAAGCCTTTTCTCACAATTACACGGGGTCCAGGGCAGGGCTGCCACAGATTTGTTATCGACTGCCCTCATATCTTTCAGATTCTGGTAATAGGGGGCTTCATACAGCTCAGAAGGGGGGTGATATCCCCAGGCTGTTACCAGGATAATCACATCAGGATCAAGGGAAATCAGCTGCTCGGTGTTGAGGATATTCCAGGCCCCTCTGCTGTCATAGGCATTTTTTGCATGGACAAAATTTTTGAGAAAATAGGTTTGGATGGTATCCATTCCTTTGACATGGGCGGCACCGCCCTGGCTCCTGGCCTTGGGAGAAAGGCCCATCAAAAGCAGGCGCTTTTGGTCTGACGGCTTTATATCTGCCGTCCGCTCCCTTACAAGTTCCACACAGGATTCAAGGTAGATGGAAAGTTTTTCAGCCTCCCTGGGCTCCTGGAAAATCTGGCCCAATAGTTTGATTTCATTGCCAATGGATACAATGTCAGGTTGTTCAAAGGTATTTGGCCCCTCAAGAACCACCAGGGGAATGCCCAGTGATTCCAGTAGGAAAATACTTTTTTCCAGGATGTCATCTCCGGCTGAAAGAGAGCAGGATCCCTTGCGGATGATGATCAGGTCGGGATTCAGGCCTGCAATTTTTTCATAATTGATGCCAGCTCCGAATTTTGATACCAAGGGGATATCCATGAGCCAGGGATTGAGATGGCTGACAGGATTCATGCCCTGGGCGTATTCATGGGTTTTACTGTCCAGGGTGGGAAATGAATATGACCAAACCTTGGGAATACAGGCGGACCCGATACCCACAATTTTTTTAGCCTGGCCCAGCCTCGTCATGACAGCTTCTATCATGCCGTCACTGATGGTGATGACCCTGTTGATCCGGACCGGGATCTCAATGGTTTTGCCCCTGAAATCTCTTACCGTAAAACCCTCCTTTTCCCGGGCATCACAGGTTCCTGCCAATGCAGACAAAATAAAGAGCACTGCCATGAAATTAAATATTTTCATTGTTTTATTTCCCTTTGGCTTCCCCCTCAATTTTCCATGAAATCTTCATGGCAGTATGGTCAAATCCATGGACAAAACCCTGTTCTGTCTTTAAAAACTTTTTTTCAAGATAGGATTCAAGAACGGGTCTGTGTTGGAGTTCAATCATCTCAAATCGTTTGATATAAAACGCCAGGGCTGCCTCCATGGAAGGAAATACTTCATGGAAATGATTTGGGAAGACTTTTATTTCCGGGTAAATCCCCATCTGGTAAAGCACCTGGAACAAGATATCGCTCTTGGGGCCTCCATGGTATTGTTTGCCAAACAATTGGGGCCACAATTGATTGGGCATATCTTCCCACCCCGGGGTTCCCGCATGCCAAAACAGCACAATAGATCCTTTGCAGACCTGATTCATTTTCTCAATGGCGGCTCGGATATCCCGCATGCCAAGGGACATGGATGCCATTACAATATCATAGGGCGGGCAAAGATCTTTGTTTACATCCACCTCTTCCCAGGTTTTCTCAATAGAGATAATGTTAATTATTTCCTGGTCTTTTATTCTTTCTTTCATGACCTCATTCATTCCGGAAGAGGGTTCGATGGTGGTGACTGATTTAACAATTTTGGCCATGGGAAGTGCCATGTTGCCAGGACCTGCACCAATATCAAGAACTCTGGATTCCGGTGTCAGGGGGAGCCCCTTAACTGTTTTATCAACCCGTTCCTGGTGACGTGCCATATGTTTTTTGGAATAGACCGCAGCAGATTTTTTGTCATTCCAATATTCTTTACAGCTTTTTCCGGAAGCGTCATGCCAGAGGTCTATTTCCTTTTTCCAGGCATCATTCCAGTCAATTTTATCATACTCCATAGGATGTTTCTCCTTTTTGATTCATTGGAAAGTCAACAATTTGGGCACGGTGTCGACTCAAGCCTTTGGGAACAATCATTTTCATATCTTCAAGATCTTTTACCAGACAGGTATCTTCATAAATTTTGTCCATGAGATCCTGGCAGATCACCTGGTCGGGATCTCCCTTTGCAACAAGGCCTGAAGGTCCTAATACCACGGTGCTGTCACAGAACCATGCCACATGGTTGGGATCATGGCTGCAGGCCAGTATACTGATGCCTTGATCGGCAATTTTTCTAAGGGTTTTCCATATAATCACCTGGTTTTTAAAATCCAGGGCAGATGTGGGTTCATCAAGGAATATCAGACCGGTATTCTGGGCTATGGCCCTGGCTATCAGCACCATCTGCTGCTGGCCACCGGAAAGAATATCATAGGGTTCTCCTGCAAGA
Source organism: Desulfobacterium sp. (assembly GCA_045046665.1). Taxonomy (GTDB): domain Bacteria; phylum Desulfobacterota; class Desulfobacteria; order Desulfobacterales; family Desulfobacteraceae; genus Desulfocicer. The sequence goes on along the minus strand of JASFYZ010000348.1, from coordinate 18,171 downwards.
GGGGAGATGTTGATCATCTCCATTGCTTGTTCCACAAGTTTTTTGTCCTGGTTATCTGGCAGATAAAACCGGTTCAAATGGGGGGTTCTCCCCATGAGTACCATCTCTTTTACCGTAAAAGGGAAGGGTGGATGGTGGCTTTGGGGGACATATGATACCTGTTTTGCCATCTCCCTGGTTTTAAGTTTTTTGATATCTCTGCCCTGAAACCGAACAGATCCCCAGTCCGGGCGAATAAATTTAAGGCAGCATTTAAACAGAGTGGTCTTACCGGATCCATTGGGACCGAAAAGTCCGCAAAGCTCTCCTTTGCCCAAGTGAAAACTGATATCTTCAAGTACTTTGGTATTATTGTATGAAAAGTAAATATTCTTGACCAACAGCATATTATCCTCCAAACATTCTTTGACCTCTGGTTCTGACCAGATAAAAAAGATAAGGGGCACCCAAAAGGGATGTGATAATGCCGATGGGAATCTCGGCATTGGTCAGGGTTCTTGCAATGGTATCGCAGACAATGAGATAGATTGCCCCCAATAGAGCGGAAACCGGTATCACCATACGATGATCCGGCCCTGTGATCATTCTTGCGGAATGGGGAATCATAAGTCCCACCCAGGCGATTATGCCCACACAGGAGACAGCCGCAGCCGTCATCATTGTTGCAAGGGTGATCAGTATGAATTTGTTTTTTTCAGGATTTATGCCAAGGCTTCTGGCTTCCTGGTCCCCCATGGACAAAACATTAATCTTCCATCCGCAGATCCATATGATGATAAACCCGATTATGGCAATGGGAAAAAGCATGGCCACATCCCTCCATCCTGCATAATAAAACCCACCCATGAGCCAGAATACAATTTCCCGCAGGGCCGTATCCTGGGCCATATATTTAATGATCCCAACCAGGGAACCAAAAATGGACCCGGTGATGATGCCTGCCAGGATCAGGGTGATCCCCGGGGTTTGTCCCCTTACCCTGGCCATGGAATAGGCAATGGCCACGGCCATGAACCCGAAAATAAATGCCAGGATCTGAACAGACATGAAAAAAGAAGGAAAAACTATGCCCAAGGCCGCACCAAAGGCAGCACCGGAAGAGATTCCCAGAATATAGGGTTCCACCAGGGGATTTTTAAAACATCCCTGGAAAACAGCGCCGGATGTGGCAAGGCATATCCCCACCATGATTGCCAGAAGTGTTCTGGGTAGCCTGATATTCCAGACAATGGTATGCATGACCCTGGGAATTGATGACATTTCAGGAAAGGAAAAAATATGGGAAGATATTGTCTTTACAACCATGGGAAATCCGATTTCATAACTCCCGCACCGGATACAAAAAAAAACTGTCCCCAAGAGAAGGGAAAACAATAACCCAAGCCCTGCCAATCGGTTTATCCTTAAAAAATTTTTTTTTATTTGCATCGTTTTGTCCAAATAAAAAAGGCCACAAAGGAAGGGCAGAAATAATTTCTGCCAGCCTTCATGGCCTTTCATTGTTTTTAACAAATTTACTTGCTACTGTTACTGCAACACCCTACAGGATGCCTATTGACTGCTTTTCTTAATATACTGATGATATCATGTCAACCCTAAACATGGAAATATTCTGCCAGCCCTCTTATCAACCCTAACCTTGACAAGCCAGAAGCAAAAAGGTTTTCTGATTTTCTTTCCCAAATAACACGAAAATCAGAAATAAGAATCTAAAGAGCTTTGCAGTTTTTTTGTCTGGTTCAAAACAGGGCAAGAGCACTTTCTTTAAAATTCCAGTGCAAGCTGCATGGTTAGCGTATCTACATCCTTTCCGCTCCCCCCTTTAGACATGGAATAATCGTCTGCCTTTGCATACTCCAGGGCCACGCAAAGCGCGTCTGTGATGCCAATACCCACAGATGTCAGGATCTTTGACTCGGGCAGGATCTCTTCTGCATCATCCGTCCCCTGGTAGGCAAGAGCAAAGGTAGTCTCCTTTCCAGATATTTCAAGGGTGTATCCAGCTTCGATGGCCCACACACAGGGGGCTTCATGGCTGCTTCCATCCATGAATTCGATGTCGTCACTTGCGGCCATGTACTCAGCCATGAAGACCATGGGACCAATACCGATCATGGCATTGAGGCCAAAGCCCGGCACATAATCTTTAAGGTCGCCCGTGTCGCTGACGTATTCGTTCATGCCACCGGATTCCAGGACGTTATTGATCCAGTCTGCACCTGCTGCAAGGCAGAACTCTTCTGTTTCAATGGCATAGCCGATGGAGGCACCAAAGCAGCGGATGGCGTCGTCTTCTCCGGTTTCGTCTATCTCTCCGTTGAAGGTATAAACAGACCCGCGGAAACCTGACATTTCAATACCAACCTGGGCACCAGAGTCCACGATTTCAGCAAATTCCAGGGTCAGGGGGTCTGAAATCATGTTTGTCTCAAATACACCAAATGGCATGTAAAATTTACCGGCTTGTAGATAGTATGGAATATCCTCGGAAGCTCCAATTGTGACATGAGCTTCATCAAAGATAACTTTTTCGTCATCGTCTTCCCATGAAAGTAGGGCAAAACCTGTGACCCATTCCAAAGGAGTTACCTCAATACCAAGCTCTGCAGTGGCAAGGGAAATATCGCTGGTGTTTTCATCATCAATATCGTTGTTCTCAAATCCGGCCTCTATTTCAATGGCTCCAGAGAGTTTAATTTTTTCCGGTGTGAAGTCGTTTACGTCCAGAGCAAATGTACTGCTAACAAGGGTGAAAAAACCAATGATCGAGAGAACCGCACTTACTGTAAACCTTTTTTTCTTCATCTTTTCCCTAATATCCTTTTCCTTAATGTACCTTCTATTTCATGTCTTGGGCATTGACCCAGATGACGGCATCCTGGGAAAGTTCTTTGCCTTTATACTCTTTTACAGGGCCGACACCCATGGCGCAGAATCCCCACCAGCCCGCCTTGGGAATGCCAAAGGTAAACTCACCAAAGGCGTTGCTCTTGATGCCCATGGTGATGAAAGAATCCTGGGGGGCTGTTGCCTTTGCCTCTATTGCAAAGCTGTTGCTACTCATTATTGGTTCGTGGTTCATGTACTCCACCTCGATTTCGGCAAAGGGAACAGGCTTTCCATTGCTGGTGACGATACCCCGGAAGGTGGAACCGGTCCAGATAGCATATGGTTTGTCCAGGGGTACAATTTCGGCGGGAAGGCCCACCTCGGCATCCCAGTCTGTTGGGGAACCAGCAACATTTACAATGGTTTTGGTGATCTGCTGGATGTAGACATCTTCAGAGGCTTCGTAATAAGGGGCTGGGGTGAGGTAAAAAATCCAGTCGCCCATTCCCCTTAATTTGTATGATGTCTCGTAGGCTTTGCCGCTGTTTGTCAGGCTTTTCCATGTAATGGGCTTAAGGTTTGAGGCAAGGTCAGTTGTCTTTTCTTTGTGGAGAACCTTAAAGCTTTCCGGGGTTCCCATGTCCATGGTGTGGCCTGCTTCAAAGGGGTGGGTAAAGACAATCTTCATGTCTATGGTGCTGCCATGTTCCATGGCAGCCTCGGGGGTGTATATCATCTGGAAGTGGGCAAAGGCTGGGGTGGCAGCCATGACAAGGCTGAGAATTCCTGCGGTGATCAGACTTTTAACTTTCATTTTTTCTCCTTTTTTTGGCATCCTTCATATGACTCCAAACTACTTTACAATCTTTTGGTCAAAAGCCCCTGAAAATGGGGAATGTCCTCAGAAAGTGTAAAGTACTTTTGAAGGATGCCCTTTTTTTTATCAGAAAATCCCGGCAAATCAGGAAGGATTTTCAATTTTTAGTTGTGGACAAACCCAAGCGCAAGGCCAGGTCTGCCCGTTGTAATTGTATGAAATCCCGTCCAATAAACTGGAATCATAATGGTTTTAAGTCTCGTTGAATCTTTTGTGTAAAACAACATTCATCTGTAGAATTAAATTAGGTTTGCCAAACTCGAAGGGTAAAAAAATTACTCTAAGATTGTCTCACCGTTTACTTCAATCTGGTGTCCTTCCCCTGCATCAAATATGACTGAGTAGGGCTGGGAAGGTTTTTTGAACGAAAATTCACTGAATTCATCCATCTGTCCCTTGATAAGGGTTTTTCCGCTTTTCTCCTTGACGTACATGATCACTCCCTGGGCAGAGGAGCCGTCGGAAAATCCCCCTTCGCAAGTGATGGTTCCGTCCCCTTCATCCCAGCAACTGCACAGGGGTGTGTGTGCCAGTGCCGGTACTGCCACGAACAAAGATATGAGTACTGCTGCAATAAAACCGTTCTTAATCATAACAACCTCCTTTAACTGTTATATTCTTTTGGGGCTTGATAAATCCCACTATCACTGCAACAAACAGTGCTAAAATCCAGAATCCAAACATTGCCTGAAGGCCGGTGAGGCCAAGCAGGGATGAAATTGTGAAGACTGCTGATGCAATCATAAAGCCCAGCAGGGATTGGTAAGTAAAACTGATGAGCATAATTTTTACCGATCCCGACTGGATTTTTAACGTTATCATGGTGGCGACACAAGGTGGGAACAGGGCCATCATCAAGAGAAGAGCCAGGGCATGGAGTTGGGTAAACCCCTTTTCCCCCTGTTCCATTCTTTTTTCAAGGCTCTGGTTTTCCTCTCCTGCCTCCTGCTGGTAGAGAACTCCCAGGGTTGCAACTGTGCTCTCCTTGGCAGCAAAGGAACTCAATAGGGCGATATTGACTCGCCAATTAAAACCTGCCCACATTGAAACAGGCTCAAGTGCCTTGCCAAATTTACCCAAAAAACTGTTTTTGATTTTTTCCTGTTTGATGCCTCGAAGTAGTTTTTTTCGTGACTGGGAGAGTTTTTTCAGGATTTTTTTGGCAGTTTTTGCCTCCTTGCTTCCCTTGCCCGTGGTGATGGAGTAGAAGATCGGATTTTCCGATTTGAATCGGGTGTTGATCTTTTTCATGGAGGCCTTGCTTGATCCTCTTCTGGCTTTTTTATACCTGTCTGCAAACAGGATTAGTTCCATGTGCCCATCGTTGGTATTTAAAGATTCGCCAAAGGAGGTCTTTGCAATTTTTTGGTGAAAGGTTGTTATGGCAGCCTCGGCCTGGTTGTCGTACCAGGCTTTTCGCTCGTGGGTGAGCCCGGGAAATTGGAGCAGGGCAAATATTACCACGGCAACTGCAGCGACAATGGTGACGATTTTCTTCAAGAACATCCATATCCGTTCAAAAGCCCGTTTCAGTACGCCGGAGACAGTGGGAAGATGGTAGGTTGGCAGTTCCATTATAAAGGGTTCGCTGGGTTTGTTCCTTAGCACGGTTAAGGTCAGTATCTTGGACACCGGCAGGGCCAGCATCAGGGTGATGGTGGCGATAAAGACCATGAGCAGAGATTTGTGGTCTGCAAAGTATATATTGATGATCAGGATATAAAGGGGGATCTTTGCCAGGCAGTTAAGCATGGGGATGATCATCATGGTTGCAAACCTTGCCTTTTCATCGGGGATTCCCTTGGTGGACATGATAGCAGGTACGGCGCATCCACCCACATAAACACCCCCGAGAACCATGGGCAATGTTGACTGGCCATGGAGGCCGAATCGTGCGAGCAGTCTGTCCAGGATAAAGGCCATTCTTGGCATGTATCCGCTGTCCTCAAGGATGGCGATCAGGGCAAACAGGATAAAGAAGATGGGGATATAGTTGAGCAGGGCATTGACACTGTCCACAAACCAGAGGGAAAGGGAGCGGATCATAGGTTCGGTGATAAAGCCTGGATCGGGCATGATCCATTCGGTGAAAAACCTCAGTTTTGCCAGGAGGGGCCAAGTGTAGTTAGTGATTTTATATCCCTGGACGATGGATAAATTGTATAAGGCGAAAACGACCAATGCAAGGAAAATGGGGCCCAAAAATTTATGACATACCACTGCATCTATTTTGTCCGTGAAGCTTTTGTTCTTCATCGGTTTTTGGGTAATGAAAGCAGCATTGATGCGGTTCGCCTCCTTGTAGCGGGCGTAAGCAATGTGTTTCTCAGGAGATTCTCCCTGGTCTTTCTTGAATTTGCTCCGTTCTTCTTTGGCCCGGTTAAAAATAGTGTTAGGCTCGGGGATGGTGGAGTTGATAAGTTTTTTTACCTCGGCATCGTCTTCCATCAGCTTGATGGCAAGCCATCGCAGGGGGTGGGAAAGGGAGCCTGAGGATGCCGTGATCGCAGATGCGATGGCTTCTATGGCAGACTCCATGGGGCCGTAATCGACCTTGAACTTGGAGTGAACTCCAGACAAGACGGATTTTTCAGTGGTTTCTATAAGCGCTTTTTTGCCTTCCCCGCGCTTGATGCTCGTTGGAACCACTGGGATGCCAAGCTCCTTGGCAAGCCCCTCAGTATCAATACTTATGCCTTTTTTTAAAGCCACATCCATCATGTTCAGGTTCAGGATTAAAGGCGTTTCCATCTCCAGAAGCTGGAAGGTGAGATAGAGGCTTCGCTTAATGCTGGAGGCATCTGCAACGTTGATGATAGTCGCAGGTCTGTCATGGAGAATAAAATCTCTGGAGACTTTTTCCTCGGGGGAAAAAGATGTGAGCGAGTAGGTGCCTGGAAGGTCCACAATTTCCACTCGAGTGCTGTTAATCGAGCTGAAGGCTGAAAGCTTTTCAACGGTAACTCCCGGATAGTTTGCAACGTGCTGGCTGGCCCCGGTAATCGCATTAAATACCGTTGATTTGCCGCAGTTTGGCTGGCCAGCCAGTGCTATGAGCCTTTTGTCTGCCACCAATTCAGCTAATTTCAACATAGTCTGCCTCTTCATGTCTCAAGCTTAAAAAATAGCCGTTGATTTCGATCTCCATGGGATCTTCAAGGGGTGCATTGCTCACCCCTTTGACGGTGAGGCCGGGATAAAGCCCGAAATCCATGAGGCGCTGGCCAAGTTTTCCTTGTGCGGTTACTTGTTTGATGTCGACGCTGTCTCCGGGTGTTGTCTTGCTCAATAGTGTCATTGTTATTAATCCTATTGAAAATTTAATTTTTTGTTTCTCTAAACTTTGTTAGTCTCTCTTTAAAAAACCAATGTTGCAAACTTATAAATTAAAAAAAAGCTTGGGTCAAGGCAAAAAGTTAGCATAGGCTAATATTTTTCATTATTGACGATAATTTTTGCTTGACATGGATTTGAGCGCCGACTATGATCCCTATTAAAGTTTGATTGCCAAAATAAAATCAAGTAACACTAACTCGTAATGCCGCTCACATAAAAATGGAATGCTCTTCGGCATCATTACATATAACCCCAGAAGTACTTTCAACCTTTGTCGTGGGTAGCTCAGCTCAGAAGGCAGGTCTGCTCATAACTGTTATATTGGGATTGAATCATGCTGAAAGTAAAAACAAAATTTAGAATATTAATTGCCGCATACAGTCTTCTTCCCCTGCTTTTGATCCTGGCTCTGACCAAGAACTCCCCTGTTTTCATGGATCATGACTTCCAGGCTGCGCTGACTCTGGGTGTTGGCACGGCCTTTATTCTCTCGCTTTGTTCATCCTATTTCTGGGGACTTAGATGGGTGTTCATGGATCAGCTAACTCTTGTTTTAAATCTATGCACTGCCATACGCAGGGGCGAATATACCTATTTTGACCTGCCCAACCAACCGGTTGAGACCATGGATGAAAACGAGATGCTCTTTCTTATGCGCAATATGAACTGGATGGTCCGCCAGATTGCCAACCGTGAGGGTGATTTAGAATCAAGGGTCAAGGCTCGAACCACCGAGCTTTTGAACATCAATCATGAACTAAAACGGGCAAAGGATGCGGCAGATGAGAGCGCCAAAAGCAAGAGTGAGTTCCTTGCCACCATGAGCCATGAAATACGCACCCCCATGAATGCTGTCCTGGGCATGAGCGAACTTATTCTTGGAACGGATCTTGATGTCCGGCAGAAAGAGTTTCTGACTATTCTCAGATCATCGGCCATGTCGCTTCTCACCATCATCAATAACATCCTTGATTTTTCCAAGCTTGATGCCGGAAAAATGGAACTTGAGACCATCAGCGTCAATATCAGAGATCTCCTTGAAGGGATCGCAGACATGTTTAAAGCAGAGTTGATGGATAAAAAAATAGAGCTGATCCTGGACATGGACGCCCGGGCTCCAAGGTCCCTGTCTACGGACCCGGTGCGCTTGCGCCAAGTCCTTGTCAATCTCATCTCCAATGCTCTTAAATTCACTGAACAAGGAGAAATTTGCATTGGCGTGGAGTTTGATTCCCGAAAGGAGACCGGCAGTGAACTTTTATTTTCCGTTCAAGACACGGGTATCGGAATGGACAAAGCCGCCTTGTCCCGGCTCTTTCAAGCCTTTTCCCAGGCAGATGGGTCCACCACCAGAAGATTCGGGGGGACAGGTCTCGGTCTTGCCATTTCAAATAAATTGGTCAGTCTCATGGGGGGGAGCATCAAGGTCGACAGCTTTCCAGGAAAGGGGAGCTGTTTCTTTTTTTCCATCAAGGCCGAGCCCTGCTGCAAGGAAAAACCCTCTCTTCAGGTTTTGCCTGGAAGCCTGAAGAACAGGCCTGTGGTTGTTGGTATCAATAATCCAACGACCCGCAGAATTATTTGCGAATTTCTCAACTCCTTCGGCTTTATCATCAGCGACTTTGGTCTTGGAAACGAGCTGGTGGAGGCCGTGGGTCAGCAGCTCCTTACCCAACCCTTTTCCCTTGCTATTATTGATATTGAACTCTCAGATATCCCTCCCGATAAGCTTTCCATGGCACTTAAAAGAGAAGCGCCCTTCATGCCGGTGGTCGCCATTGGCACCTATACCAGAGACAATGCCGAGGATCCCTGCGCCCATTACCGTACCAACGCCTTTATTCCCAAGCCGGTCAGACCTTCCACGCTTTTTGATACGCTTATGGATCTTCTGGAATCCCCGGAATCGGTCAAGGCAGGAACGGCACAACACCAAAGCGGTGCTGTCTGCCCGTTTCTGACAAAAATACTGGTTGTGGAGGACAACGCCATTAACCAGGTGGTGGCAACAGAGATCTTAAAGTGTGCTGGCATCCGTTCCCAGGTTGTGGGAAGCGGAGAGGAGGCCATGCTTGCCATGGAAAAGGAGGTGTTCGATGCTGTGCTCATGGACATCCAGATGACGGGGATGGACGGATTTCAGACCACCCGGGCCATTAGGAAAGACAAACGGTTTAAGGACACCTCTATTATAGCCATGACAGCCAACGCAGCAAAGGAGGATAGGGATCGGGGCTTTTTGAGCGGCATGGATGATTATATTACCAAACCCATTGATTCCAAGGCCCTGTTTGAGGTTCTCTCGCGCTGCCTGGGCCGGAACTTCACCCCTATTACCACCAATTTACAACAGGCCGAAGAGGCTGGTGAGGCGATTGAAATAATCCCGGGCATAGATATAGGGGCTGGTATTAAACGGGTTAACGGGAATAAAGAGCTGTTTGTTACCCTGGTCTCCGATTTTGCGACTGAAAATGTTGATGCCGTCGAAACAATTGGAAAAGCCATCAGGGAGAACGACTTTGAAACAGCAGCAGGTCTTGTCCACAAGCTTAAAGGAATTGCTGGCAACCTTTCCCTTGTTGATCTTCACAGGGCTCTCATGGCACTTGATCAGCAATTAAAGGACAAGTATCCAACCAAAGATGCGTTGGAAAAGTTTGACCTGGAACTGAAACGATTTATTAGCGCTGTGGGAACACTTAACCCCTGCAACCACTGCATAGCTGCTTGCAGCAGCAAAGGCACCCAAAACAGCGCTACCCAGGAAGAGGTTCCGCTGCCAGGGGATGTAAGTGATAGGTTTGTGGAACTTGAGGCTTTGCTCGTCCAGCATAGTCTCCGGGCAAAAAGCCTCATGGCCGAAATTATTCCGCTGTTCAAATCAACATCCCTTGAGATCTTGGCCGGGAAACTTGAAAAACAAATCAAACGATTCGATTTTAAAACCGCACGACAGACCCTCAAGGAGATGGAACAGACGATCCTACCATAGGATTTTCTAAAAATAACCATGGAACAGACAACAAAAGAGCGCATCTTGATCGTTGATGATACCCCTGCAAACATTGATGTGCTGGGTGCAATGCTCATGGATTATTATGAGATCAACGTCGCAATTAACGGCCCCATGGCTCTGGAAATCGCAGAAACTGAGCTCCCGCCGGATCTTATCCTCCTTGATATTATGATGCCCGGCATGGATGGATACGAGGTGGCACGGCAATTGAAATCAAACCCCGTGACCAAGGGTATTCCAATCATTTTTGTGACGGCAAAGATCGAACAGGAGGACGAGGCCTTTGGTTTTGCCCTGGGAGCTGTGGATTATATCCGAAAGCCGGTGAGCACTTCGGTCACCCTTGCCAGGATAAAATCCCAGCTGGAGCTGAAACAATATCGGGACAATCTCACTGCCATGGTAGAACAGAAGATCGCCGAGGTGAAATCCTCGAAACAATTGCTGAGGGACACCGAAGATGAACGTATTAAAATTGCAGGGGATCTTAAGCATAGTGAAGAATCCGCTTATAAAAATCTTGTTTATTTTCGGGAATTGTTCATGAATTCACCCAACGGAATTATCCTTGTGGGAACCAATCGACAGATCATCCGGGCGAACCAGAGCTTTGCAACCCTTATGGGCTGCACCATTGAGGAAACAACCGGAACAGACGTCCGGGAGGCCTTTATAGCTATGGATTGCCGGAAGGAGTGGTTTCAGTTGATAGAAAGAGCAATGGAGGGGGAGACCCTATCCCTTGAGATCCAATGCTACCACAAAAAAGGGTTTAATATTCCTGTCGCCGCCCTGACTTATCCTGTGACCATTAACAACAATGTCGAGGGAATCTTTGTACTCTATGAAAACATCTCCCAGCGCAAAAACTACGAAGACAAACTCAAGCACCATGCATTCCACGATGCCCTCACAGGGATACCTAACCGGGTACTTCTCATGGATCGTCTCAACCAGGCCATTGAACTGAAACGAACTATAGATGGATTCAATTTTTCCGTTTTTCTTCTGGATCTTGACCGGTTCAAGAGTATTAACGACAGTCTGGGGCATCAGGCAGGGGACACGCTCTTAATCGCCGTTACTGCAAGGATTCAGTTTTGCTTAAGGCCTATGGACACTATTGCCAGGCTTGGAGGGGATGAATTCGCCATTCTTCTTCACAATATCCAGAGTCCTGATCAGGTTGTCAGCATCGCCGAAAGAATACGGAAATCCGCGGAAACTCTTTTTGTTATAGACGGGCATGAGGCCCACATCAGTGCAAGCATCGGCATCGTCATTGACACGGAGCTCTATGAAACCGGAGAGGAGCTCATCAGGGATGCCGACCTTGCCATGTACCATGCCAAGGATGCGGGCAAAGGCTGTTATAAAATTTTTTCCCCCACCATGCACGACAAGGCCATGGAGAGTCTCGCACTTGAAAAGGAGCTCAGAAATGCTGTTGAAAATTCAGGATTGGAACTCTACTATCAACCTATCATCAACATCGAGTCCATGGAACTTGAGGGCTTTGAAGCCCTTATTCGCTGGAACCATCCCTGCTACGGCCTGGTGACGCCGGATCAGTTCATCCCCCTTGCCGAAGAAACGGGATTGATCATCCCTATGGGCGAATGGATCATCAAAAGTGCCTGCCAGCAGCTGAAACAATGGAAAGACGAGTCCACACAAGGTCAGGCCCTGACCTTGAGCATCAATGTCTCCATTAAGCAGTTTCTCCAGGAAAACTTTGTCAATTTTCTCTTCTCTGCTGTGTCAAATCAGGGGTTGTCGCCCATGGATATAAAAATAGAACTTACGGAATCCTTGCTCATGGCCCACACTGATTCTGCCGTGAAAAAACTCCAGAGTCTGAGGGAGCGCGGGTTCTTTCTTGTCCTTGATGATTTTGGTACTGGTTATTCCTCTCTTTCTTATTTGCAGCAGTTTCCCATCGACACCATCAAGATCGACCGCTCGTTTATCTCCTCCCTTGAAGTCAGGAAGGAGAGTGTTGAAATCGTCAAGGCCATCATTTCCATGTCAAAGAGCCTGGGCATGTCTGTGGTGGCGGAAGGAGTCGAAAAAGAAGAGCAATTCAAGATCCTTGCGGGACTGGCCTGTGATAGCGCCCAAGGATTTTTATTTGCAAAACCCTTGGATAGTGATGCTGCAAGCCGTTTTGTTGTAGATAAAGAAACAACTCACCACCGTTTATTATGTAAAGATGGCCTCGGTGTGGCCCCATAGAGGAGGGGAGAAACCAGGGACCGAAGCCGTTTGCAAGGAGGGGGGGCATGCGGAGTGATTAAAAGGAGAGTCCACAAAAGCGTGGTTTGGTATACCATAACAACTTTTTTTTAGTCATTTTCAGTCATCCAATGGGGAGAGCTGGATGGCCAGAAGACCATAAATACCGGTTATACCCACCAGTGCTGTCTTTACCACAGAGAATTTTCTTTTTTGAATCAGCACGCTCCAGCCAATATAGAAAAAAAGGCAGAACATGATTCCCGCTACACATGGCATATGCCCGATTTCCATGGCAAAAGAGAGAAATCCGCTATTCCTTTTCTCCAGGTTTATAGAAAAGGGAAACAAGAACTGATAAACCCGGTGGGCAGGAGTGATGGCTGATCTGGACATGGTGTGGGAGAATCGCTTGATCACATTAAAATTTCTGTCCATGGCCACACCGTAAATGTTTATTTCATCTGAAAAAATAGCGGTGCAATAGAGGGGGTTAAAGATCAATTTCAGCCTCATCTGGTCCGGAATATATTTCTCAAGGGGAAGGGGAATTACCCTGTATTGATCATGGGAGAGCAGATAAACCTGCCCCGTCTTTCCCAGAATTAGACCATCATAGTCTTTTTGACGACTTTCAGATATTTTGATGTGGCGAACGCCAATGCCAGGATCAATGGGAGCCTTTATTACCCAAGGCTGGTTATTGATTCGTTTGAGATGAAACACCTCATTATCGGCATCCACCAGAAAAATCCCGCCTTCAAATGGTTTAAGCACAGTGAATTTTCCGTTGACAGATCGACAGGGAAAGGTGAACCCTTTTTTTATGAGGGCCTGTGTAAACAGTGTTGTCAAAGATGGGTCCACGGTGAGGGTATCGGCATTGATAAATTCCATGGATGATGGTGTCATGCGAAATCGGTCTTCGGGAAATACCAGCCGTACCCGACCAGGGTTGGATTCTAAAAGAGGCCATACCATGGTATGAGGAGAGCGACCATGAATTTCACGGGGGGTCAGCTCCATTACCCTGCGGTTTTTTTTAATGTTTTTTGCCTCAAACAACTGGTGGTTTAATTCAATAGGCAAAAGCCCCCACAATTCCATGTTTTTATAGTAAATAAAAGGAAGATGTTTTTCAAACTCAATGCGCGAAATATAGCTGCCATCAGCATTTTGGTAGGCGATTTCAGTATGGTGGTCCTCGGCCTTCTCCTTTATGGCTTTTGGGATCGGTCCAACGATTTTTTCTTTTAAGATAAAATCCCTGCTCACCGGACTGTAAAAGAGATGTGTTCTTTCAATCCGGTTGAAAAATATTTTTTCATAAAACAGAGGCAGATAGATGGCCGACAGCAAAATTACAAGCAGGGTAAAAAAATAATATGAATAATTTTTCATTATACGGATTTCCTATAGCGAAATCTGTAAACCGGCAGCATAACAGAAAGCGTCATCAATACCGGAAACAGTATGAGCGGGACAAAGCTCATGGCATAACTGCCTGGCGTTACCAGTCTGAGAAAAAGGGCAGAAACACCGAGAGTAAGGAGCAAGTGAAGGAGTTTTTGACGATAACAGGGTTCCAGCAGGGCCAACGTGCCTCCCAGGTATCCCACCACTCCGGCAATAAACCAGGGAAAAGCAGTGAGCAGGTTAGTAGTCATACTTTCCCTGGGGAAATATAAACGTGTTGTCCACCATAATGCCCCGATATCCACCGAAATCACAAGGCAATACGCCAGCAGTCCCACTCCTAAATGGAGCAACATTAGCAGATGGGGAGACATGGGTAGATGCAGGGACAAACGAAGCCGTTCGCCCCACATTTCCGGAAGATACTGGGCGCAGGCAATAAGAAGTCCTGAAAAAACAGGTAAATATCTCAGTTTATCAAATGGGATATGCCCCAGTTGCAGGACTTGATACCAGACGATTTCCGGATGATCCAGAATAAACAATCTGCGGGTGGAGATGAACACCTGAATAGACACCATGGCGTTGAGCAGAAAAATCATCACCCAGAACCAGCGAATTTTATAAAATTCTTTTAAAAAAATTGCTTTTACCATTTTAATATCGTCCTGTATAGCCGATGAACGCATCTTCAAGGCTCATGGGAACCTCTTCCATGGAGGGAGAAGGAATGCCCTGTTCCCGGAGAAATTGATCCACCTGGGATTTGGAATAAAAACTGAATAAATCTGTATAGCTTGAATGAATTTCAATGTTTTTAATCAAGCTTTCTTTTTGTTGAAAAAGGGTTCCTGACATGGCTTGCATGGCAGCATTGTCACCATTGAGTCCCATTCTGTAGCAATGGAACCTATCCTTGAAATCCCTGAGAGAGGTGATTTTTAAAGCTCCGCCCCGCTCCAGAAAAATAACCTCATCCACCAAGTCCTCCATGTCTTGAATGACATGAGACGTAAGAAATATCGTCCTTTTTTTATTATTGAGATACTCTTTCATGTCATCCAGAAAAAGACGCCGATAGCCAGCGTCCAGGCCAATGGAATAATCATCCAGTAAGAGGAGCTCCGGTTGCTGAGCCATTATAAGCCCCAAAACCACCTGGGATCGCTGTCCACAAGACATATTTTTCACCAAGTGTTTGTGGGGCAGGCCCAGTTTTTCCACCAGACGATAATAAATGTCTTTATTCCAATTAGTATAAAATGATGCATAGAATTGTTCGATTTGCCGAATGGACATGAACTCATAGGCCAGATGCTCTTCAAATAAAAGTCCGATTCGGCTGCGAATGAGCGGCGAAAGATTGTGAGAATCTTCACCAAAAATCTGGCATTGACCGGAAACAGGGCGTAAAAAGCCCATGAGTATCTTAATAAGAGTGGTTTTTCCCACACCATTTTTCCCCAGAAGAGCATAGATTTTTCCCGGGGATATGGAAAAATTCAAATTTTCATAAATAATCCGTTTACCGTAGTGATGGGTTAGCTGTTTTACTGCTATAACAGGAGTTTCTTTTGTCTTGCTTTCCATTTTTTTGATCAACTTTATTTTAGGCAATTGATGGGTAAGAACCAAAAGAATGCACTATCCTCTTACTCATGTGTGCAAACACAATCTTTGCAATTTCCCTGGCAGGTGTGGGCCGAGGTGTTTTTTTCTGATAAGAGTATGCATCCATCTGGCAAAAGCGCTTGGGCGTGGGTGCCTGCAAAATGAAGCTTTGAACGGAGATCGTTTTTGGGAAGATTCCAATTGAGAATTGTTTTTCCAAAGGGGTAGGTGCGAACAATGTTGTCTGTGTTGATATGAATATTTTGGCCTTGATCTGCATGATTTGCAATGACTTCTAAAAGATCAAAGGCTGAACTGCCATCAAATACGCCATATAGATGGATATGAAAATCTTGCTCGTGTTGATCTGTTTTTAACCGAAAATAAGTTTGTGTCATATCTGTTCCTTGCCAATATAGGTTAACGGGGTTACGAATCTAAAATCGAGTTTGCTTGCAATAAGTACCCAAGCATATATTCCTCAAGATGAAACCAAGAGATATCAATGACATATTCCATGGAATGGTGAGAAATATGTGTGTGGGTACTTATTATCTGTCGTTTTTGTGATGAGGTCTGTATGGCGATTAAACCCCTGAAAATTTATGGCAGTATAAAGAGTTGTTTTTTTAATGTCAATAATAAAATTATGCAATGTGTAATTAATTAGGCTATCCTAACAATAATTTAATAGTATACGGGTTTGCAATTTTTGTTGCGAAATAAATGCCCTGTCCTTATGGCTCAGAATATTGAGCCAGACAAAAGTCCGCCCAAAGGGCGCTAATTTAATGCAGTTCTTTGAAAAAAGAATAAACCAACAGGCTCATATAGATACGGGAAAGGAGATAATTTGGTGGGATGACATTTTTTGCTTGACAGGGAAGTTAACTGTCTACTATCATCCGAATAAAATTTGTTAATCCAAACAAAATTAATGGTTTTGATAAAATTTAGTGACTATTAATTTAAAATTCCGACCACATAAAAAAGGGAGAAAGGAAATGGCAATCAATCAAAAAAAACAAAATCTGGTTAATATTTGGGAGATCCATTCCTGCTTTCTCTGTCCTGTGGCTGGATTTTGTCTTTCAAATTTTGAGATCAGAAAGATTCTGAAGACCCCTGGCAATCCAAAGGTCGCAGCAATGGACTCCTATGCTCTTCACCAGGCTGTTATGGCTAAACTTGAGGGTAAGACTAATACATCTGAAAAGGCGGATCGTCTTTTGAGAAGAAAATATGCCAAGGCAGTTGATCGGTTCGGTACCATGGATGAGGATGCGTTTCAAAAAGTCTGGACCAACGGCCTTCTATCCAAGAGCATGTCTGCCATGTTTTATGTGGCTACCATACGCCGCGATCTTTCCAGTGATTTTTTGGCCAAGGTGTACGGCGATGTCCATATGGCCGGATACAGAGCCATGTCCACCATGTGGGCAAGTTTCCAGGAAAGGGATGTTGTTGTTGAAAAAAATAAAGCGCTCAAGGTTCGTCTGTCCGAAGGGGCACACCGTAACGCAGATCTGGTGGATGAAAATATAAGGCTCAAGGCATTGAATGCCAGGAAAACGCTTGTGCTGGTTCCTGAAATAAATAGCACAGCAAGACAAATCTCTGATGAGGATCGGACACAGGTATTGGAAAGCCGACTCGCCAGCCAAGCAAAAGAAATACACCGACTGGAGCGGGAAAGGAGAAAGACAGAAATCAAGATGTTTGAAGCTATGGCAAACAATGAACAACTGGAACGGGAACTTACTCAGCTCATTGCCGGTTTTGCTAAGGTTCAGCCATGCTCCTCGTGTACCAAGGATGTCTGTCCCGATTTTGATACTTGTTCCAAACGAATTCTCATTGTGGGCGGTTTAACAAAACTCAAGGAGCTTTACCGGAAGATCGTGGAGTCAAATGGCGGTATTTTTGATTACCATTCAGGGCGGATCAGAAACGGTAAGAATAACCTTGAAGCACGGGTGAAGCGTTCGGATCTGGTGATCTGTCCGGTTAATCATAACAGTCACAATGCTTGTCTCAAGGTCAAGCAATTTTGCAATAAACACAATAAGGACATTCACATGATACCCGGTTCAAGCCTGACAGCCATCTCCACCGTGTTTGCGGCATCTGGTCTTGTAGGGTCCCATGAATCATGTTCGTTAAATTAAGGGGAAACTGTTATGAGTAAATTGTTTTCAATGCAGCGCCAGAACCTTGGTAATGATCTTTTTATAAATCTTTTTGGAGAATTTGATGGCAGTTCTGCATGGCAGCTCGCCAATACCATTTTGACTCGTTTTCATGGACAAGGCAAGCTGTTCATTGATGCCCGGGATCTGTCAAAGGTTGTACCAAATGCTGCCGAAATAATCGTCACTCTGGTGCCAAATTCTCTTGTCAAGAAAAAAGACGTGCTGATCCGGGATTGGGAAGGCACTCACAGCGGTTTGGAGCATTTTTATGCCCTGTGTGAAAAAACTTTTCTTGGGGAAATTCCTTGCAAATGTGTTTCAGCGACAAGTATTTGCTGATATGTAACCTGATTGCCCGAACCCCCGGCCTCGACAGCAGCGTCTCCCCCTCTCGTTGCCCACGGCTTTGGGGGTCCGTGGTTTTTGTCTGTGATTGTAGCGGTGGTCAAGGTTCTGATCATGGCTCAGGGAGAGCATGGGGCAAAGTTGGCCTTGCAGATACCGTAGACCTCTTCTTTGAGCTGACAGGCGTTTTTATTGTCACGTTTTGGGCTACCTTTTCAAGAATAATATAGTTGGACTCAGGCTCAATAGCCACAAGACAGGTTTGAGGATGAAAGGTTTCATCTTCACACAGGGTGATTAGTTTTTCAGGC
>JASFYZ010000347.1:0-8238 GCA_045046665.1 Desulfobacterium sp. | reverse complement strand
GGCCCAATTGGCCGGTTCCTATTGCCCCTCGGGGGGGCTCTGCTGAGGTTGCCCGGAAGTTTTATTTTCTAATAAACTGCCACGGGCAGACTGTATTGGGGACCTCAGCCTGCCCACAACGAATAATGAAAGTAATGTTAGGCATGCCTACACTTTCATATAAAAACACACATAGCAGTAAAGCTCTGCCACAACAAAAATTAAAACTCCAATTATTATAGTATTTTAGATGGAGTTCAATATAGAAAAAGGAGGTGGCAAGTATCCCCTTCCCCAAGAGGGACAGAGGGCTTTGCCATATTTTTATGAAGGCACTCAAAAGAGAAATAGAAGAAAACGCCCAATACCTGGGAAACGGCATCATCAAAGCAGATGCCTTTATCAATCACCAGTTACTTCCGAAATTGACCACGGACATGGGCCTTGCCTTTGCTGAAAAATTCCGGGAAGCGGGCGTTACCGGTGTCAATCGCATTGTCACCGCCGAGGTCAGTGGCATTGCCCCGGCCCTGGTGGTGGCCCAGGCCATGGATGTTCCCATGGTATTTGCAAGGAAAAAAAAGCCTGCATTCATGACTGGTGGTCTATTCTCTGCCCATGCCCAAAGCCGGACCAAGGCTGAAGCAGTGACATTATACATCTCTGATCGCTTCCTTGGCCCCCAGGACAAGGTCGTCATCATTGATGACTTCCTGGCCACGGCATCCACCCTCAAGGCACTGGTTTCCATTGTGGCTGACAGCGGTGCACAACTTGTTGGGATGGGATGTGTCATTGAAAAGGTATTTGAAGGGGGCCGAGAAAAACTGGCCCACCTTAATATTCCCATTATCTCCCTGGCCCGCATTGATCTTGTGGAGCAGGGGCAATCATTCATTGTATCCTGATCAGACAAGGGGGAACCCATCAACCCATCGTCTAAAAAAAAACGCGATAGAATTTACCTGGAATGGAGAAAACAGGCAAGGCAAATCGTTATGGATCTTCCCCACCCCCTTTTCCATAGTATTTGTGCCCGGCAGGTGTCCATTTCAAGGGAAATGCTGCACAATGATCCCCTTATCCAGCGCATAAAAGCCAAAATCTATCCTCTTTTGGAAAATGACTTTGGCCATGGCATTCTCCACTCAGAGCTGGTGTGTGTGGATGGTGCCGCCATTATACAAATAGAAATGAACTCTCCGGAAAAAGGTACCGGGCTGACCCGGGCAACCTTCCGAAACATGCAGCTGATCCAGATTGCCGGGCTGCTGCACGACACCAGAAGAAAAGAACCGAATCATGCCGAAAAAGGGGCCCAGTTTGCCCAACAATTCCTCAAAGATAAACAACTCGGCATGACATCCCTGGAAATTGAAACAATCAGCGCCGCCATTGCACAGCATGAAGCCTTTCAGATTCTATCCCCGGATGCCGCCACCCCATCTCTGATATCCGATGCCCTTTATGATGCAGATAAGTTCCGATGGGGCCCTGATAACCTGACCCACACGGTTTGGGATATGGTTATCTGTAAAGATGTACCCCCCCGGCAATTTTTGAATAAATTTCCCACAGGCATGGACAAAATGGCCCAGATCGGGCAAACCTTCCGCACCGACACCGGCAGGCAATTTGGACCTGATTTTATCAATATCGGCATGGCAGCAGGTGTGCGTCTCTTCAAGGAAATCCAGAAAGGAAATATTTAAGAAAGCAGTCTTAATAACTTGTCCATTTCAGAACACGCTAACGTTGAAGGGAAGTGTGCCCCCAATTTTTAAATGGGTATGTTATTTCGGACTCATTCCTAAACAGACTTGATTTACGGATTTACACGTATTGATTCAAAAAACCCATTCGGGGTGAATCAGCCCCAAAACAGTGAAACCCGATGATCAAATTTTATATATTGACTGACCTCCGAACGGGATCAGGCTCGCGTTTATGAAAACCATCTTCTATTTTTTCTTTTTCTTATAACTTTTTCGCCCCCCCTTGTCACCTTTATCAGGTACGGTACTACCAAGTTCTTTTTTGACACAAAGAATAGGGGTATTAAACACCAGGGCAGATACATCTCTATCTCTTTGGACCTCAAGCTGAAGTGCCTTCCGGTCAATTTCGAAATATCGGGAAATCACCTGGATGATATCACTCTGTAGATTTCTTAATGTGGAATCATTCACCTCCAGCTGGTCGCAGATCAAGGTAAATTTCAATCTTTTTTTGGCAGCCTCTCTGCTGGGCGTATGACCCGTAAATCGTTTAAATAACGCATTGAACATGGAATCATCCTCACTATTTTTTACCAAATTTACGGGTTAGCATACCCCACATGCCCTTTTTGTGGGTCGGCACCTGAATGGGAAGATCCGATTCGCCATTTAAACGTCGGGCAATGCGGCGAAATGCCTGTCCGGCTGTGGAATCATTCTGCATGACCAATGGGAGCCCAACATTACTGGAAATAATCACCTGTTGATCCATGGGAACCAGGCCTACCAAGGGCACAGAAAGTACATCAATGACATCTTCGTGGCTCAGCATGTCCCCCTTGGCCACCATTTCCGGCACAATGCGGTTCACCACAAGTTTGGGGGTGATGGAGCGGGCATAGAGCAACCCGATAACGCGATCGGCATCCCTCACCGACGATACATCCGGGGTGCAGATCACAACGGCCTCATCTGCACTGGCAACGGAATTTTCAAATCCCCGTTCAATGCCTGCAGGACTATCCATCAAGATATAATCAAACTCTTTTTTAAGCATTTTCCCCACCCGTTCCACACCAGCAGGGGTAAGCACATCTTTATTGTCGCTCTGGGATGCAGGTATCAAAAATAAATTTTCAATCCGCCGATCACGGATAGCTGCCTGACTGAGCTTGCACTTCCCGTTGACCACGTCCACAATATTAAACACAATCCTGTTTTCAAGCCCCAGGACCACATCCAGGTTTCGAAGACCGATATCCATGTCAATAACGGCGACCCTTTTCCCCTCCAGCGCAAGGGCTGCACCAATGGAAGCCGTGGCCGTGGTTTTCCCCACACCTCCCTTTCCCGAAGTCACAACAATAATTCTTCCTTCCAATTTACACCTCACATAACCCTAAATAGTTCGACCTGTGCGGGTAGTAATTCTCCCCAGCGATTGGCAATGCAAACAGATCAAATTTGGTCTTTAATTTCTATATTCAAGTAATAAAAAATGCTGAATTTCTGCTCCAAATCGGGGCAGCAAAGTGCTATCCGCACAGGTGGAAACATCTCATATAAACCTTTGGAAAACAAACCAAAGACTTTCATTCTTTGTTAAGGGCAAACCAGGATGACATACCAAGCCTGCCCACTACATAACCTCTGGCCATGGCAAAGAGTCAAAAAGATTTGATTCCAGATAACTCTGTACCACAATACGCCCCTTTTCAACAATGGCAATCTCCGCATTCCCATGGGACTTCTCATCCAGACCTGCCGAAGCCACCCCTCCAATCTGTACATGGGTTGCTCGAAATTCAAGGGCAATAACCGTAGCTGTTTCATCGTCGGATTTTCCTGCATGTACCCGTCCCCGCAACTGGCCCAATACAATCACATGACCGCCAGCCAGAATTTCAGCACCGGGATTCACATTTCCCATGATAACAATGTGCTTTCTGGACTCAATTTTCTGGCCGGATCTCACCCGCCCCCGTAGCATCAATACATCACTTTTATGATGATTCCAGCCCCTGGAGAGATCGCGCTGTCGGATACGTTCCACAGGAACGGATCTTTTTTCCGGAGGCATAGTCACCAGCCCAACGCTGAATGTTTCCTTCAAAAAAACAGTCAGATGGGCCACCAACTCATCAAACCCCGTTGCCCCCCCCATGTCCAGGGTCACCCTGGCATTGATGGCCAAATGGCGAAGGCGCTGGAACAACAGGGTTAAGTGTTCTTTAATTGTCTCTTCCGGGGCCTGGGGGTCCACTGTGATCCAGAAACCATCTCCCACTCCCTTTAATTTCACCGGTGGCATGTCATTTGCTTCCATAAATATTTTCCATTTCATATAAAAAAGGGCCACGGGCAGGCCAAGGTGATTCAACATAAAAAAAGAATTACCAGCTGTACTCTTGTGACAAAAGCGCTATAAACTATGAATATAAGTGAAATATCTATAAGATAACCCCATCAAAGTGTCAAGGAGTAACTTTCCAGCGACAAGCCCGGGCGAAATCTTCAGGGTAGTGCCCCGTAATCCACCGCAGCTGGGCTTCACTGAATGCCCCGGGGGAATGGGGCAATCGGGGAAGAAACGCATAGAGCAGTTGCTGGTCCCTTTCCATGTCATCAAAGCGCTTGGCATACTCCAGGCAGGTGACCATACGGGCTCCCAGTTTTTCAAAGATATTCAGAGCTATGAACATCCCCCGGTCCAAAGATTTTCGCATGGCATCATCTGCTTCCAGGATATTACCGCAGGGTCTCAAGGGGATCATTTGCAGTTCCCACTGGGAGGTCTGAGCCTTGGGAACAAAGAGCAAAATATTATCATCTTCAAACACCTCCAGACGTCGGGGACCGTTATCATTGCCATCCACCCGCCGGTTGGTGCGAAGGGCAGCAAGGTAGTTTTTAAAGAACCCAACGCCGGTGCAATCTCGATAATCCTTGATAAAATCGGCCACCATATCTCCACAGGCATAGGAGGGCAGGACATTTTCACCTTCTTTCCGGGGCACTTGACGGGGGATCATGGCATACTGCTGGTGAATCTGCTGGTGGGAGGCATGCAGTCGGTACCCCGACTGGGAGCAACCAAATCCGAAATTCCATCCCCACAAACTGCCATTAAAATCCAGGGAAATCTGATTCCTTTCAAGGGTCTCAATAAGTTTAATCCGCAGTGATTCAAGGGCCTCCCGGGAAATCTGTTGCCGGGCCCGGGGAATATCAACACCCATCTGCCGGGCCAACATTACATAGATTCTCTGGTAACACAGATGGCGCATCCCCCCCATGTCTTCAAGACTCAAGTCGGCAATGCAATACCGCACGGTATCGTCCGCGGTATTGGCGGCAAAATGTCCCCAGGGGATATAGCTGTTCTGTCTTAAATATTCAAATACATGGCTTTGATCCTGCTCCTGGCACCACTCCGCCGTGATGGCATTGTCGCCCTGCACCCCCGGGCGAAGTACCATGGCCCGCTTGTATTCGTCGGGCAGATGGGGGTTGTTGGCCACCACCTCAAAAAGCTCAGCTTTTCTAATGGCCGGGACAATCCTGTCCCCTCGTTTTTCAAAAACAAGTCCCAGGGGATGGGTGCTGGTTGCATCAAACTTAAAGGAACAGGATATCTGGGCCAGCCTGATAAGATCATGGGGATCGGTGCTTGCCTCGGCAAGGGCAATCTGCAAAGGTGCTGGCATTGCCTTAAAAAGTGTTTCAATATTTTTCTTTTCCACCCCGTTTTTTTGGCCCCAGCCATCCAGGGTATTCCACAGGGAGGTGGCCTTTTTTGGGGCAAGGGATATCTTTTCAATATTTTTGGCATTGGCATCGGCCCACCGGGAGTTAATATAGGTGGTGCCTTTAAAAGGAAAGGCGTTGGGAATTTCATAAATGGTGTCTGCATGGGTGGCAGAGACATTGTTTTCCGGAAAATTCACCTGGTTGGTGACAGCATGGCCATCTGGACAAGTCCCAAGGATCCCTTGGTAATCGTGCTCCCTGAAGTTATCTACAACAAAAGAAGGGGTGTGAATTCCAGTTATAAATGTTCCATCCCCAGACACACAGGTGCGAGGGGGTTTCATCTCTTTTCTCTGCATATCATCCCCTCTCTTTTATGGCGGCCAGGGCATCATTGGCCGCCTCCAGGAGATCTTCATCTTCAAAAAGTTCCATCATCCCAAGAATGGTCTCTGCCACAGATTGATCCCCCACTTCTCCCAGGGCATAGAGGATGTCCCCCTTCACAGAGATATCGGCATCTTCAAAAGATGGCAGAATAAGCGGCACCAATTGCAATGCCAACTCTGGCACATCCTGGGCCAACTCTTCCACCACCACCATGGCACCCAGACGAACAGACCAGATTTCATGGAGTAGCAACCCCATAAAACCGGGAAAAATAGCCCCATGGGCCTTCATTTTACGGGAAATCCAGGCGGCATTGCCCTCCTCCAGAATCCTCCGCAAGGCGACGGTCTTAAGGGAAGCAGGATCTCTATGGAGAATCACTTCCACCACCTCTTTCATGGACACGGCCCCCGTCCACCTGAAATCATCATCCAGAATTAAACAGGGGGCTGATAACACCCCATCTTTGGCAGCCGCCTTATCAAACCATGTGCCGTCAATGACATGGAGATGAACCTGCTCTGAGGCTGCGGCCAGGTGAGCCATGGAACGAATCACCCCGGGGCAATGGGGGCATAGTCCTGCAACGTAGAGTTTCAATTCCACGGGCATATCAATGTTTGAAAGCATCTCTTCAATCCCTGATTCAATCACCGGGGGGGTGCCAGCGGCAAGGTCCAGGATTTCCAGAAAAGGTGACAGCATTTTTTCCAAGGGAAGGGCTGAAAAAGAGATATTATCCATTACCTGGATTTCCGGAAGGGTTTTCCCCGTATCCGCCACGGACTTCAGGGTTATAGACGGCGCTTTTTCCACGAGATATTTACAAAAATCTTCCAGAACAGCATCCTGGGGTGTTCCCAACCCCACCTGCTTCAATTCAATATTATTTTTTTTTTGTTTTGCCCACATATCAATGCCGACACGATCTTTATCATTCAAAGTTTATACTCCCCTGTTCCATTGGTTGTCACCACTGTCATCGTTATAAACATACATGGCAGTCAACATCTACCACAACGAATAAAGAAAATGGTACCATGCCGCCCCCGGCACTCCGGCGCCACATTTTCATATAAAAACATATAAATCCCACATCACACCATTAAGCTTATCTTGTCAAGCAAGAGCGGGGAAAATATACCAAACATCCCCTGGCGGAGATTCCCCTTGAATTCATTCCCTGATATTGATACTTTCACTTAAATGATCCCCAGAAAGTTACGTTAAAATCAGGCCAGAAGCAATAACAGAGACGACACCATGGAATTCATAGCAGATCTGCATCTTCACTCGCATTTTTCCAGAGCCACCGCCAAAAACCTCACCCTTGAAAGCCTGTACATCTGGGCACAAAAAAAAGGGGTTACCCTTGTGGGTACAGGGGATTTCACCCATCCCGAATGGATTCAGGAACTTGAAGAAAAACTGGAACCGGCCGCCCCGGGGTTATTCAAATTAAAGAAAGAATTCAAGGCACCCCTGGATGCCCAAATCCCCAGTCATTGCAAAAATAAGGTCAGATTCATCCTCCAGTGTGAAATAAGCTCCATTTACAAAAAAGCGGATCGGGTGAGGAAAAATCACAACCTCATTTATTTTCCAGATATTGAAGGGGTCAAAACCTTTAACGCCCGGTTGGATAAAATAGGCAATATCGCCTCGGATGGACGTCCCATCCTGGGGCTTGATGCGGAAAAGCTACTTGAAATCATGCTGGATGTTTCTGATGACGCCTTTCTCATCCCGGCCCATATCTGGACCCCCTGGTTTTCCATGTTGGGCTCCAAATCAGGATTTAATACCATTGAAGAGTGCTTTGGGGATCTTTCCCACCACATCTTTGCCGTGGAAACCGGTCTCTCATCGGACCCGCCCATGAACTGGCGGGTGGCCAACCTGGATCATGTACGACTGGTGGCAAGCTCCGATGCCCATTCCCCCATGTATCTTGGCAGAAACGCTTCCATGTTCAACACGGGACTCTCCTATTACCATGTGCGGGAAGCCTTGGAGACCGGGGATCTCATAAAGTACCAGGGCACCATAGACATGTTTCCCCAGGAGGGAAAATATCACCACGACGGCCACCGGAAATGTGGTATTTCATTTGATCCAGAGGAAACCCTCCAGCATAACGGCACATGTCCCGTGTGTGGAAAACCCCTGACCCTTGGCGTACTTTACCGGGTCCAGGAACTTGCCTCACGTCCTTATGGCTATGCCCCGACCAACCGCCAAGGGTATCAAAGTATTGTTCCCCTCACCGATATTTTGTCGGAAATTTTTAATGTGGGTCCCAAAACAAAAAAGGTGAACAGCTTTTATGAACGAGCCCTGAAAATCCTGGGCCCGGAACTGGATATTCTTCTAAAGCGATCGCTAACTGAAATTGATGCCA
>JASFYZ010000346.1:0-7473 GCA_045046665.1 Desulfobacterium sp. | reverse complement strand
TGAATATTTTTCCGACAGCGGTTTTTGGCAATTCGTCCACAAAGATGATTTGTTTGGGAATTTTAAAGGAAGATAGATTGGCCTTGCAATGGGCCATCATCTCTTCTTTGGAGGTTGTCTTGCCTGCCCGAAGTTTAATCACGGCCACCACCGCCTCCACCCATTTGGGATGATATACCCCCACGGCCGCCACCTCTTCCACATCCGGATGGAGATACACCGCCTCTTCCACCTCCCGGGAGGCAACGTTTTCCCCACCGGTTTTGATCATATCTTTTTTCCGGTCCACCACGGTGATATAACGATCCTCATCCAGCACCCCCAGATCTCCGGAGTGGAACCAGCCCCCTGCCATGGCTGCTTCTGTTTTGTCTGCTTCTTTAAAATACATGGTCATGGCATGGGGACCCCGGCCACATATTTCTCCTGCTACATTGATATCCACAATTTCATTACCGTCATTGTCCTCAATCCTGGATTCCATGTGCAGCCCGCCCATGCCAGCGGAACCGATTTTTTCCAGGGCATCTTCGGCCTTGAGGATGGTGTGGTACGGGGCCAACTCTGTCTGACCATAGTAGTTGTATATCCCGGCTTTGGGGAATTTTTTAAGGAGCTCTTTCAATATTTCCCGGGGCATAATGGATGCGCCATAGTAACATTTCACCAGACTTGAAAGATCGTATTTGTCAAAATCCGGGTGACGCAGCATGCCGATCCACACCGTGGGCGGGGCAAAGAACATGGTGGCCTTGTATTGGGCAATATTTTTTAAAATCATGCCGATGTCCGGGGCCATGAATATGTTGGTACCCCCCATCCAGAAAATGGGATTCATGAACACATCCCGTTGGGCACAGTGGTAAATGGGCAGGGCATTGATGTTGATATCAGAACTTTCGTACCTGCCGTCGATGATGGCACCCATGTATTCAGCAATGAGGGCCTGGTTGCTGATTATAACCCCCTTGGGAAGGGACTCTGTGCCGCTGGTGTAAGTCATCTGCGCAGGATCTTCAATGCGCAAGATCACATCCGGCTCGGTGTCAGGGTAGGGGGCGTACCAATCATCAAAATTGAGAAAAGTGCCTGAAGGCGCTTGCTCTCCTGCGCCCTGATTGGACCAGATCAAGGTCTTCACCGATGGCATTTGATCCAGTACATCCTTAACCTGGGGATAGAGGGAATCCTCCACAATAAAGACTTTGCTTTCCGAGTGGTTGATGCAATAGGCAATGTCATCACCCTTTAAAAGGTAGTTCACGGCAAGGTAGACGGCACCGATTTTGGCACTGCCCATCCAGGTCAGCACATGGTGGTGGGTGTTGTGGGCCAGGATGGCCACTCGGTCATATTTTTTTATGCCAAGATCGGAAAGGGCGTTGGCCACCTGGTTGCATTCTTTTTCCAGTTCTTTGTAGGTGCGGGTGATCTGGTTGAATACCAGGGCGGGTTTGTCCGGAAAATGGTAGCTGGTTCTCCGGAGCATGTCTGCAATGACCCATCTGTTGGTGCGGTTGTTGCGCTCCATGATGAATTCAATGTTTTCTTTGTTAATGAGGTTGTATCGTTCTTTGTCCGCTTTTGAAAGGGGTGCTGATATTTCTGGCATGGTATATGATGCCTCCTTTTTAAATTGCGTCCATAAATTCATGGCAGGACACCCCGGTTATGTCGGGTTGTCCTACGTGGATATTTATCCTTTCCAAAATTGTGGGGCGATGATCCGGCTTTTTTTGACTTTCCTGGTGGCGCATCCGGGATCATCGCTTCATTATCGTGTGAGTTTGCCAGTCCACATGTATTATAGGACCCGAAAACATGGGTGCACAGGGCGAAAACAGAAATTCAGAAGATACTAATGGAAATGTTTGGCCAGTGCCCCATATTCGCGTATTTGGGACTGCGTAGCATACTAATGCTATGTGAGCAGGTCAAAATAGGTGAATATGGGGTGCTGGCCGAATATTTTACAACATCTCAATGGCACAGGCCATGGATACGCCACCGCCGCCGCACAGGGTGGCAAGGCCCAGGGATTTTCCCTGATGCTTCATACCGTAAATCAGTGTGGTCATAATGCGGGCCCCGGTGGAGCCCACAGGATGACCCAGGCCGATACCCGACCCATTGATGTTGGTGATCTCCCGGTTGAGACCCAGCTCTTTTTCGCATCCAAGATATTGACCGGCAAAGGCCTCGTTAACTTCCAGAAGGTCAAAATCATCAAGGCCCAGCCCACTGTTTTTTAAAAGGCTTCTAACGGCTGGCACCGGAGATAATCCCATGACAGAGGGATGACATGCCCCCCTTCCCACAGCCTTGATGCGGGCCAGGGGAGAGAGTCCCAGCTCCTTTGCCTTGTCTGCGGACATGATAACCATGCCGGTGGAACCGTCATTAATCCCACTGGAATTGCCTGCGGTGACCTTACCGATTTTTGGAATAAAGGCCGGGGGCAGGGCCGCCAGTTTTTCCATGGTCATGCCGGGCCGGAAATGTTCATCTTTATCAAATATCAGAGGATCTTTTCGTTTCCGGGGTACTTCCACGGGTACGATTTCCTCTTTAAACCGACCCTCAAGGGTGGCTTTTTCGGCGGCATTGTGGCTTCTTAAGGCCACCTCATCCATCTCCTCTCTGGTGATTCCCAGGTGCTGGGCTATAAACTCTGTGGTGTGGCCCATGATATAGGGCTTACCCACGAACATGCTCAAAGGCGCTTTTGTTTCATCCACAGGGCCGTCCTCCGGGTGGGGGATGACGTGGGAACCGCAGTGCAGTGCATGAATCATATTGTCCACGAATTTCTGGTCCTGGAGCCTGCATCCCCAGCGGGCCGCCGGCACAGAATAGGGGACACTGGACATGTGCTCGGTGCCACCGGCCAGGATGACATCTGCCATGCCTGCCTGGATCATGGCCATGCCTGAAATGGCTGCCTCCATGCCCGAGATGCACACCCGGTTCATCGTGACGGCGCTGACGGTGTCTGGGATGCCCGCCAGAAGGGCCGCCACCCGGGCCGTGTTCAGGGTATCAGCGGATTCAATGCAGCAGCCATAGCGGACGTCGTCGATGATGGCCGGATCAATGTTTGCCCTTTTAACGGCTTCTTTCATGGTGATGCTGGCCAGATGGGCACCGCTGAGATCTTTCAGGGTGCCACCAAATGCGCCGATGGCAGTTCTACAGGCAGATACGATTACAACTTCTTTCATGGTTAATGTTCCTCGTATTTTGGTAAAAGTGTTAACTACTTTTGAGGTAATTTCAAAAATCCCTAATTTTTAGGGTGTTTTTAAAAGGCATTGTCGTGGATGGTAACCGCCGGGTTTTTGTTTGTACACATGCCATCGAGTTTACCCAGGGTAACGGGAAGCAGTGTATCCATGAAAAATTGGGCAGCCATGAGTTTCCCATGGTAAAAGGCAGCGGTTTTATCCCGGGTGACCCCCTCTTCCATAGGGTTGCCCTTGAGCCGTTTTTCCAGTGCGGGGACGGCTGCTGTGGCCCGCCACAGGAGCATCCAGGCCATGATCACATCCCCTGCGGCATCCATCAGGGGGTGTGCCACGGCAAAGGCGGATTTGAAGGCCGGTGACTTTATTTCACTGGCGATGTCCATGGCTGTTTTATAAAATTTATCGGCGGCGACATCCACCTGATCTGCCATGCCCTTGAGTTCTCCATGAACCCTGGCCCGTTCTGTGGTTTTTTTGATTTCCGCAATCAAGGCTTTAAGGTGTGCACCTTTGTTCATGGCGATTTTTCTTCCCAGAAAATCCATGGCCTGGATTCCGTTGGCACCTTCGTAGATGGCGCAGATTTTACAATCCCTTGCCAACTGCTCCATGGGATACTCCTTGGTGTAGCCATATCCCCCAAAAATTTGCATGCCTTCAATGCAGACATCAAACCCTTTTTCGCTGCAATATGCCTTGACAACAGGGGTTAAGATTTCAATGAGTCCGGCATAACGGTCTCGTTCTTCCGGGGTGGCTGCACAGGTTTGCTTATCAAAGCAAAACGCCGTAAAAAGGGTAAGACTTCTCATGCCTTCCACATAGGCCTTCATTTTTAAGAGCATGCGCCGCACATCCGGGTGTTGAATAATGGGCACCTGGGGCGCACCTGGCTTTGCGCTGTCTTCCAGAGCCCGGCCCTGGAGACGCCCCGAGGCATAGTCCAAGGCATGGAGATAGGCGCAGGAGGCATGGGTAAATGCCTGGGTGCCCACCTCCAGGCGCACGTCATTCATCATGTGAAACATGATGGCCATGCCCTGGTTCTCTTCTCCCAGCAGCCATCCCCGGCATTTTCCTTTGCTGCCAAGAGACAGGCTGCATGTGGGGCTGCCGTGGATGCCCATTTTTTCTTCCACACCGGTGCACACCACATCATTGTCTTCCCCCAGGGTGCCGTCCTCATTAACCCAGATTTTAGGAACCAGGAAGATGGAGATGCCCTTGGTGCCGTCTGGAGCTCCTTCTATCCTGGCAAGAACCGGATGAATGATATTTTCTGTGAGGTTCTGTTGGCCGTTGGTGATGAAAATTTTGCCCCCGGTGATACTGTATGTACCGTCATCGTTCTTTACTGCCGATGTGGTCAAGGCCCCCAGATCTGACCCTGCCTGGGGTTCGGTGAGAAGCATGGTGGCCCCCCACTCACAGGTGTACATTTTCTTTAAGAAGAGTTGTTTTTGTTCCGGGGTACCAAAAAGGTCCACCATCTTTCCGGCTCCATGACCCAGAATGGCATAGGTCATAAGGGTGTAGTTGGCACCGATCATATACTCCAGGGCCGCTTGGGCAATGATGTGGGGAAGTCCCTGACCGCCAAATTCAGGGGCTTCGGTGAGGGCACCCCATTCGCCCTCCACCAGAAGCTTGTGCACTGGCCGGAAGCATTCCGGTACAATGACTTCTCCTTTTTCAAAAATAACGCCCTCTTTATCACCAGCGGTGTAGGTCGGCAAGATCTCCTTGACGGCAAGATTTCTGGCCTCCTTTACGATCATGTCGGCCATTTTTTTATTCACATCGTCATAAGCACCCGAATCAAGGATGCTCTGGGTGTCCAGTTGTTCGTATAGAACAAACTCAATGTCCCTTCTGTCTGAAATTACTTCTGCCATGGTTTTTTCTCCTGGATGGTTTCAGTGTCCGCACTGGGGCAAAATTCATAAATTTA
Organism: Desulfobacterium sp.; assembly: GCA_045046665.1. Classification (GTDB taxonomy): domain Bacteria; phylum Desulfobacterota; class Desulfobacteria; order Desulfobacterales; family Desulfobacteraceae; genus Desulfocicer. The sequence continues at coordinate 2,277 of JASFYZ010000346.1, read as the reverse complement.
TTTTGGTAAATAATATTTACTCACCCTGCTTTGTCATGTCAAGGGAAATGTGTCTTGTATTCGTCCATTATTTTTTTTATATTGACATCGGGTCTGCCCCCGGTTTCGCCAAATCGTCTTCCCAAATTGGATTGTCAAGGGGCAGAATGTTTTTTAACAGCAAAAAAAGGATAATGCCCCATGGACAGACCCTTCTCCCCCAGAATACAGGGACTCATGACTGCTCCTCTTGATTTTTGTGGTCTTTTGGATGATATTCCCCTGGGCATCGCCATTCTGGATCTTGACTTCAGGATTGTCTTTGTTAACCATGTGTTTGAAGCACTGACAGGGTATGCCGCCTCCGATGCCCGGGGGATTCCCTGTTGCCACGTAGTTCGAAGCCGGGAGTGTGGGGCCAACTGCCCCGGAAAGTCGGCCATCCATGGAAAATCACCCATTTGTATTGAAAGTGATATCATCACCCGGGATCGCCAGCGACTTCCAGTGCGCATCACCCTGGCCTCCCTGGTGGATGAAGCCGGGAATCCCACTGGGTACATTGAGAGCCTTGAGAACATTCGTGCCATGAAACAGGATGGGGTTAAAAAAAATAAGGCCTACAGCTTTTCTGATATCGTGGGCAGAAGTCCCCAGATGGAAAGAATTTTCCAGACCGTTCCCATCCTTGCCCAGAGTGATACCTCCATTCTCATCACCGGGGAGACCGGCACCGGTAAAGACCTGGTAGCCGAGGCCATTCACCAGACCTCCACTCGGGCCGCCGGGCCTTTTATTAAGATCAACTGTGGTGCCTTGCCAGAAACTCTGTTGGAATCCGAAATATTTGGACATCTGAAGGGTGCCTTCACCGGTGCCGTGGAAAATAAGCCTGGCCGTTTCCAGCTGGCCCATAATGGTACCATTTTCTTAACGGAAATCGGAGATCTGCCCCTTTCCCTGCAGGTGAAGCTGTTGACCTTTCTGGATGATAAGGTGATCTATCCCCTGGGCAGCACTAAAGGGTTTAATGCCAATGTCAGAATGATTGCCGCCACCCACCGGGATCTTGAGAACATGGTCAGAGAAAAACGGTTCCGCCAGGATCTTTTTTTTCGGCTCAACGTGGCCCGGATACATCTGCCCCCCCTGCGGGAACGGGAGGGCGATATCCGATTGCTGCTGGACCACTTTGTGAATTTCTTTTCCAGAAAATTGAACAAAAAAAACAATCGCTTCACCCCGGAGGTTCTGGCCGTTTTGTGTGGGTATGCCTATGCCGGTAACATCCGGGAGCTTCGCAATATCGTGGAGTATGCCGTGAACATGGCGGGTGAAAAGCCCATTGAACCCGACCATCTCCCGGCCTATCTTTTTGATGATTCAGGTAGCTGTGTGCCTGTTCCCGATGGGGGGGTACCACTGAGTTCTCCGGCTCCGGCCGGGGGATTTGTATCCGGGGGGATTGTGTCTGGCACTACTGTGCCTGGGACTGCCCGGAGAACCTGGGCCAATGCAGAAAGGGATATGATTCTGGATGCCATGGTCCGGGCCAAGGGACGAAAACAGGTGGCCGCCGATCTTCTGGGCTGGGGACGAAGCACCCTGTGGCGGAAAATGAAACAATATGAAATAGAATAGGGTCGGAATGTCTGGGGGGTATGGGACTGAGGGTCTGTGGGAAGATACAAAAATATCCATTTTATGAAACATGGTGAAACTATTTGACATGTTTTTAGGTCGGCGATATAATTACCGAAAATGAAAAATAAAGGCGACTGTCATGATTAAAAAAATTCTCATACCCATTGCCGGTGATGACGTGGCCCCCCGATTTGACCTTGCCACGGAGGTCCTTATTATCATTGTTTCATCCAAAAACAACGAAGTTGAGGAGGAGCGAACCATTGTGCTTCCCAGGGCCTCTGCGGAAAAATTATGTCATCTTATTTTAACGGAGCATATCCACATGGTGATTTGCGGGGGCATTGAAGATGAGTTCTATCAATTTCTTCGATGGAAACAGGTCACCGTATTTGATGCCGTCATTGCCTCCTGGCAGGATGCCTTTAATGGTTTCCTGGAAAACAGATTGGCACCAGGAGATATTTTTTACACTCGAATGGTTGAGGGGAAGCATGTTTAAAAAATTTAAAATAGGCATTTTTCTGGACCAGATCTATAATTCTAAAAAGGGGTCACCGGAGTATTACATTGTGCTTCGCCGAATGATTATCACCACCATGATGATTCTTACCACCCTTCCCCTGGCCATCATGATCATGATTAACCATTTCC
>JASFYZ010000345.1:0-15272 GCA_045046665.1 Desulfobacterium sp. | reverse complement strand
GAATTTGATAAAATTTTAAAAACAAAAGGAGCTGATCAAATTGATCAGGAATGGTTAGATGCTCCGCTTACCGATAATGAGGATTGGGAATGGTAAAACAGAGTATTCATAGATTCGATATTTGGTTAGTCCAATTGGATCTAACAAAGGGCTCAGAGATTAAAAAGACAAGACCCTGTGTCATCATTTCACCTGATGAGATGTCCTCGTTAAAAACCGCTATAATTGCTCCAATGGCATCTAAGGGATTCAACTTTCCAACTCGAATTAAATGCACCTTTAAAGGTAAAAAAGGTTTGATTCTATTGGACCAAATACGAGCAGTTGATAAATCCAGATTAATTCAAAAACTCGGAATGATTTCTCAAAGTGCCCAAGTCAAAACAGTGAATTGTTTGCAAGAACTTTTTGCACACTGAAAACGGACTCATTGATCTTCCCCCCGGTATTGTGGACACAAGGTTAATCCATTATTTGAAAATTATACCAGTTCTGAATTTATCTTAAAAATAAATAGAACTTTATGTTCAACAACACAAAGGCACCGGATTTCACCGGTGATGTTCAAAGGTTAGCCTTTGAAAGGAGAACAATATGGTGAATGATAGAAATAATCGTGTATGCCCGGTTGAAATAGCAGGCAGTCTCGATAATAAAATTCGAAGATGCATAGTAGAACCACTATTTCATGTTTCAAAAAAAGCGTTTGAAAATACTGTAAGAATTGCCCATGATGCTGGCCTCACAGTTGTTGAGAGGCCGAAAATGTTCCTTAACAAGACAGCGATATTGAAAAAGGGAGATTCCATAATATGACAACCACAATCCAAGTGAACGACATCATCCTTAAAGAACTGGAAGAGACTGCCAGGGCCATGGTTGCCCCGGGCAAAGGCATATTGGCTGCAGATGAAAGTAATCCAACAATAAAGAAACGATTTGATACGATCAACGTTGAATCCACAGAAGAAAACCGGCGATTCTACCGGGAAATGCTATTCACCACCCATGGACTGGAAGACCATATCAGCGGGGTAATCCTGTTTGATGAAACCCTGAGGCAATCTGCTGCAAACGGCACGCCTTTTTCAAAAATTTTATCAGACAAAGGTATTATCCCGGGCATAAAAGTGGACAAAGGGCTGACCACGATTCCCAATACGTTGGATGAAAAAGTGACACAAGGCCTGGACGGCCTCTCAGAACGTCTTGAAGAATACAGGGAGCTTGGTGCCAGATTTGCCAAGTGGCGGGCAGTCATCCAGATTGGAATTCATCAGCCATCCCAACTGAGCCTTGCGCTGAATGCACATTCCCTGGCAAGGTATGCAGCCATTTGTCAAAGCAAAGGGCTTGTTCCTATCATTGAACCTGAAATCCTCATTAACGGCAGCCACACCCTTGACCGTTGTGAACGTGTTGCCCAATGTACACTTGACAGGGTCTTTGAAGAACTGAACCGTCAGCGGGTTTTCCTGGAAGGCATGATCTTAAAACCCAGCATGGTGACACCCGGGAATATTTGTCCGGAACAAGTCGATCCAAAGATTGTGGCCCAATCCACCATCAAGATATTCAAACGGAGCGTTCCGGCAGCAGTTCCGGGAATTGCATTCCTGTCCGGCGGGCAGAGTTCAAAGCTTGCCACCATCCATTTAAATGCCATGAACAGAGATAAACACCTCCCCTGGGAATTAAGTTTTTCATACGGCAGAGCGCTGCAGGAAGACTGCCTTGCTGCATGGAAAGGGGAAAAAGCAAATAAAGGTCTGGCACAAAAGGTTCTTTTCCATCGGGCCAAATGCAATGGTGCTGCCCGCTTTGGAAAATATTCTTCTGAAATAGAAAACCAATAATTCGGAAATGGCAATGGTGGATAAAATTATGTACCCATTAGTGCATTTTAGGATCTAAAAATAAGCACGATCATTCCGGGCATTTGCGATGGGTATAAATTTGTCTCCCGCATAGTGGCCATCTTATGATCAACCCCTATAATGTTTCCCGAATTGAAAAATCTGCTTTAACAGCACCTTCCCCTGTCGGGTCAGTTCCGGGGTGTTGTTGGTTGCCGTGGGGAACACCGCTCTTTTAGGGTTGTAATATCTTTGTTAGCTCTACATAGCTTTGTCTTGTATTTTGGAGTATCCGTCTTATATTTATCTACAGTTCTCTGATGATTTTTAAGAAGAATAAATGAGGTTCTATTTGCCTAAAACATCTGCCGTAAGGAGATGAAAATGATGGGCCAGAACGTATTTTAGTCTGATGTCAGGGAAAGAGAAATGAATGAATCCGCACTGCTTGTTTGTGCGTATAATGATCATAATATATTTAGAGACTTTCATCTGGTAGGTGCTATCTCCTTGAAGGAATTTAAATCAAAAACTAATCCTTATTTCAAGGCGGTGAATAACATGGAAAAAGAAAAACATGAAAAAAAGAGATTGGCCGCAGAACTATGTTCCTGCGTTGATGACAAAAAATCCAGCCTTCACCTTGAATTTACCTTACCCGGCATTAAGAAGGAAGATATCAATCTCAAAATGAGTGATGGCTGTTTCAGTCTGCGGGCTGAAAAAAACGATGTCGAATATGTTTCCACAGGAAAGTTCTGCTGTCCGGTTGAGATCAATCAATCTGAGGCTAATTACGAAAATGGACTATTGCTTGTTAATATTCCAATGAAGGACCCATGGAAAGATGCATATGATGTAATTATTCATTAATTATTTGCGTGTTGCAAACTAAGGAGCAGACCAAGGCTATTTCGACTTTGATCTGCTCTATGGAAAGAAGAAGATCATGCATAGCCGTCCTTGGATTTCATAAAACACTTGCTTACTTTGGATATGAACTGAACCGCTTCGCGGAAGTGCGCTCCAACTGCCAAAATCCAATTAACATTATTTGTTTTATTAGATAGAGCCGCTTGCAGAAATACAAACACCCTGAGCGCCTGCGCTACATGTGGTTGTAGTACCTTATCCTAAGGCTGGGTAGAGTAATTAAGCTCAATCAGGGTTGTCCAAGCTGTCATGTATATAGGCATCCTATGACAACTTATCATAGGATGCCATTATTTTTATTAAATTAGCGAAGGTTCGCACAAATGTTCTTTCTCCATTGCCAAACGGCCGCATCCACCGCAAGAAAATTTCATAGCGTCCATTTTGTCTTTACATATATTGGCGGTATCCTGATCAGGTGTGCCGCAAAAACTGCATTTTATTGCGTCATCACAGGGATTACACAGGTGGCCGGGTGCATTTGCAACTGCACCACAATTGGTACAAGCATAAGTCATGATAAGGCCTCCTTGTTTAAATTAGATCGTTTGTTGTTATGGTAATAAAGATCATGAATCATCAGGTAGTTCAATTAGAGAGACCGTCAGATTGTTTTATATTGCAGATCAAGAGAAATTTTTAAATGCCTTTTGACTTTACGAATATTGTTTCTCTCATATCATGCGTATGATCTTTAAATAAAGATGCAGCAGAAATTATAAAAGTAAATAGGGTTTTTTGGTATTTGAATAAGAATTTATAATTTTTGATTAAATACGCCATAGTGTCATGCATGAAGATGCATGGTAAATTCAATTGAAACTCAAAAATCTTTGCTCTTTTATCTTGACATTATATACCCACACGCTCCTGCTCCAATCCCCGCGTATTTACGGGAATCCCTTCGACTGTAGAAACCCTGGCGTATGTGAAAATGGGGGTTGATCATAACGTCGGCCACCTTGTAGTGTGATTTTAATATTAAAAATAAATATTTTTATTTCAAGCATTTGAACGGAGGCTCAATTCATGTCTGTTGAAATAATTATCGTTCTGGCCATTCTGATCAGTGTTATCATTCTGCTGGTCACCGAGTGGATGCCCTTGGAAGTTGTTGCGCTTTTGGTTTTGGGGGTACTGGCAATCAGTGGAATCGTTTCGCCTCTGGATGCTTTGGCAGGATTCAGCAACCCTGCTGTGGTCACCATCTGGGCTGTGTTTATCTTGAGCGGTGGGCTGACACGCACCGGCATTGCCAATATCCTTGGCCGCCAACTGCTCAAAGTTGCAGGACGGAAACCCTCACTTTTGGTGGTGACCATCATGGTTATTGCCGGGCTATTGTCTGCATTTATGAACAATGTGGCTGTTGCCGCATTGATGCTACCGGTGGTTATGGACATTGCAAAAAAAACCAATCGTTCTCCGTCCGGTCTGTTGATGCCGCTGGCATATGGGTCGCTGCTGGGAGGGTTAACCACAATGATCGGTACCCCGCCCAATATTCTGGTCAGCGAAGCACTGAGGGAAAACGGCCTGACCCCCTTTAAACTGTTTGATTTCACACCCGTGGGACTGATCGTGATGATTTGCGGTATTGCATTTGTCGCCTTGATCGGTACGCGACTGCTGCCGAAACAAAACAAACTCTTGCTCACATCAGATGCTAATAAAGATTTTCGTTCTCAATATCATCTGCATGAACGTCTGTTTCAGATCAAGATTCCCCCGGCATCGGCCCTTGTAGGCAAAACGCTGGCAAAAAGTCGTCTGGGATCTGGATTCGGTCTCAATGTAGTGGGCATCATCCGGGAAAATAAAACCATTCTGGCCCCGAAAATCCGCCAGGTCCTTCAAGCCGAAGACATGTTGATGGTTGAAGGACATTGGGATCGGGTTCAGGAAATGAATCACTGGGGGCAGTTGGTCCAAGAACCTGACATGCCCGGAATAGATTCCCTTTTCGGTTATGACATGCAGGTGGCAAAACTTACGATTGATCAAAATAGTATATACATTAATCAAACACTAACCGACATTGGCTTTCGCAACCAATTCAATCTCACGGTACTCGCCGTTGAAAGGGATGGCCAAAGAATTGATCAAGATATCAAATCTCTAACTTTGAAAGCAAGTGATACCCTTTTGGTATTCGGATCGGCAGAAAAAATAGATTCATTTAAAAATCATACAGACTTTATCACACCCAGCTTACTTGAGCACTCAAAGCTGGAGCAATTTCATGCCATGAGGGATCGTATCCGATGTTTAAGGGTTCCGGACAACTCCGACCTCATCGGTTTATCCTTGAGTGAAAGCCGCCTGGGAGATACGGTTGATGTTCAGATCCTTTGCATTATCCGGCAAGATAAGACCGCCTTGATACCCAGCTCCACCGACCGGTTTGAACCCCTTGATCAACTCATTATCTCGGGGGATGTGGATATGCTCTCCATCCTGTTGATAAAGGGGATAGAAGGTGTTTTTATTCAAGAGCCATCCCTGCAAACGAATTCGTCCATGCTTGAAGACGACCATGTGGGGCTTGTTGAGGTCATTCTCTCCCCCCATTCCGTGCTGTCTGGCATGACTCTGCGCCAAATTCAATTCAGGGAAAAATATGGGCTGACCGTGCTTGCCATCTGGCGAAAAGGCCGCGCCCATCGATCGGGACTGGGGGACGCTGCTCTGGAATTTGGAGATGCCTTGCTTTTACATGGACAGTGGGAAAAACTGACTGTGCTGGGCCGGGAGCCGGATTTTGTAGTGCTCACAGAAACCGCCCAAGAACCCCCCCGGGAAGAGAAGGCCAAAACCGCACTGGCCATTATGGCTGCTGTCCTATTGCCCGTCATGGCGGGCTGGGTGCCCATATATATCGCCGTGGTCATGGGAGCGGCTTTTATGGTCTTAACCAAATGCCTGACCATGGAAGAAGCCTATCGGTATATAGAATGGAAGGCGGTTTTTTTAATTGCTGGAATGTTGCCTCTGGGTATGGCACTGGATCAGTCCGGTGCTGCACGTCTTCTGGCTGAAGGGGTCGTGGCCGTACTGGGGCCTTTGGGACCCTATGCCGTCCTGTTTGGACTGCTGGTCATCACTTTTATTGGTACCAGTATTATTCCCACCTCAGCGTTGGTGGTACTCATGGTGCCCATCGCCCTGAAAACCTCTGCCAGCCTGGGGATTTCTCCTTATGCCTTGATGATGGGTATTGCAATAGCCGCATCCTCCAGCTTTACCTCTCCCATTTCCCACCCGGCCAATGTGCTGGTGATGGGACCGGGCGGCTACCGCTTCATTGATTATGTAAAGGTAGGGGGGCCCCTGACCTTATTAATACTGCTTGTGCTGATGCTGACCCTGCCTGTATTCTGGCCTCTATAATAAACAATCTTCAACGGCAGCCAAGGGAGTTGAATCTTTTGGTTGAAGAGGTGCTTTTTCCACATCCACTCCGGTTCCAGAGGACCCGGTGGAGTAAGAGAGCATGGCCACCCGGGGCTCAACCCCGAAAACCGTTCCCAGGCCGGTAGGATATTTTTTCATGTTGTAAAAAAAAATGACACAGATCAGCATCCATATGCAGGCCTGATATCAAAATCATCGATAGTGTGATAAAATGAGTTGCAAAGTTAAGGTTTAGATCCCCGCTTTCACGGGGAAATCGCTTAAAACAGATTTTTTACTAAATTATCACTTGTAACAAAAGGGTATTAACCAAAAAAGAAATGATTCCACTTACGAAAGAGCTTAAAGAAAAGCTTGAAAAAGTCAAATGTTATTTGGAAATGCTGACTGATCCCGTGAATATTGAGAAAATTTTTGTTGACGTGTACGCTGTTAGGAACGAAAATAATGAAATTATTCCAGGTGCGCTTTGTTATGATACCCATAATAGCGGTGAAAGCGTTACAATCTTAGGTGGCATTCATATGAATGAAACAAGTGGTATTCATGCACTACTTGAATTCCATAATCGATGGGTCAACGGCAAACGCCCCAAGGGTGGCAAGATTTTTACAGCTATAGGTGATTTCAATCGAATCACTGAATTTATTGACACCGTTCTTGAAACTGAGACGATGTCGCCAACCATTTGGTCCTCTTTTGGCCGAACGGATGATTCTTTTAACTTCAACAGAATTCCATGGGATATTTTAAGCAAAAAAAAGTTTGAAAATCGCCATGAACAACATGCTTTTAACATAATCAAGCACACGATTATTCCTTCTCGAGGGAAAGTGTTGGACATCCATAATACCTCAACAAATGCACCACCCATGGTAACTTTATTTATGGAAACAGGTGAAGCACCTGAAAAGAGTGTGGAACGGATGAAGTTAACCAAAGTGACGAGTGGGTTACCTATCCGGGATTTCATCCTTTGGAAACCGGGACCTTATAACGGGATGGATTCGATTCGCTCATTTGGAGAAATCGGCGACAACACAATTCCCCTATTGATTGAAGCCGGTGCGGGCTTTGATCCCAAATCATTTGATAGAGCAAACGATTACGCACAGATCTGGTTGAGAAATGTTATCGGAATGGAATTAGATGAGTCCCCCATACAAGATGATTCAACAGATATTGTACGAGCGCATTATGTCGAGACTGCCGCTTTATATCATCCTCAAATCAGACCGCAGGATTATTTACATTTGGACCCGAGCCTTTTGGAAGCAGCGAAAAAAGATACTTTGATTTTAATCAGGGATTGGCCTGGGATCGATAAAATTAAAGGGTGGTCAACAAAAGCCAGGCAGGTTTTGGATACGCTTAAAGAATTACCACTTTCAAGCGATCGATTAGACAACTTTAAACCGATGAAAAAAGGTGAAATTATCGCCATTGGTCTAAAAACGGGATTGGAAATCCGTAGCCGCCAAGACGGATTTATATTAATGGTTGGAACAGATCCCTTCATCAAACCAACATTTAATGAAACATTCGCTAATCTATCTATCATGCTGAGATAACCAGCTTTGGGAGAGCATTGCATCTCGTTTCCTCCGTTAAGATAAGTTAAGAATCTATAATGGTCTCCGGTATCTGTTCATTTGCAAAGAATGCAAGGTTCTTTTCCATTTCATGTGAATGTGCTCCAGCCTTGAGTAGTGATTTTGTTCTTACTTGACAACTTGATTCGTATAGTATATCCGATACCGGAATCACTAACCAAGGTTAGACTCCATTTTTGCCTTTTTCGCACAAAAGAAGGCCGGGTGGGAAACACTGAATCGTAATTGAGACAAAATGTTAATTTTTCTTAGCAGACTGATATCATTCCTGCCATTGGCATGGGCAATGGCACTTGGGCGCTTTATAGGATGGATCTGGTTCTATATTATCCCCGTACGAAAAAAGCTGGCCATGCAGAATATTAATCGTGCACTTGGAGACGAGCTGTCCGAAAATGAACAAAAAAAAATTATCCAGGAACTTTTTTCAAATTTCTGCATGTATATCGTCGAAGTTCTGCGTATCCCAAACATGAAGCTTGCTGAAAATAAAAAGCAGGTTCAGATTGACGGATGGGAACATATGGAAAACGCCCTTTCTAAAGGCAAGGGAGTTATTCTTGTTGCTACGCATATTGATAATATTGATTTGGGGGGCTGCTCAATGGCCATGCGCGGTGCACCCATGGCGGTTGTAGTGAAAAAAATGGGAAAGTCCGTGGAACGATTTATTTCAGGTGTTCGAAAGAATACGGGTGTTATCATTGTCTCACGCAAGGGAACCAAAAATATTGTTAAGGAGTTGCTGGCGGAAAATAAAATTGTAACGATTGCTGTAGATCAGCATTTAGCAAAGTATCGTTCTATTGTCTGTGACTTTTTTGGTCAATGGGCCTCAACCACTCCAGCTCCGTCACGCTTTGCATTTGAAACCGGAGCAACGATTGTTCTTGCCGTCATTCAACGAAAAGAAAAGGCCGGGTATCACCATATCAAAGTATTACCACCCTTTGAGTTAGAAACACCCTTTCCCGATATTGACTTGAACATACGGCACAACACGGAACGGCTGAACAGAATCGTCGAACAATGGATTCGTGAAACTCCAAATCAATGGTGGTGGTTTCACAAGCGATGGAAAGCTCATGACAATCCTGACGGATGGGAGATCCCTGAATCTATTTCCGAGAAAAAATCCTCATTATAAATAGAAAATATTTCGTTGAATAGTCCCGAATTCCGGAACACTTAATTTCAACATAAAGAAACCTATGCCTGTTTTTGATGAATGGTAATCAGATTGGACAGCACCAGTGCCCTGAACAGCACGTTTTCATCCACCTTTAATTCTGCGGCATACTCAATCACCGGAACCGAGGCGGTGATTCCCTGATTACCGGAGCCAGATACAATAATCACCGGAAGCTCGCATCCGCTCATCCTGGCATCCGATGCTGCTGCGGCCATGGCTTTGGCCCGGATTTTGACATCATCTCCCCATGTCTCAAGGATGATAGCCCCAATATTGGCCCCCATTGCCCTTTGAGTCCTTCCCGAGCAATTCTGGTGCTGTAGTCAATCTGTCGTTGGATTAATTCCCTGATTTCTGATATTTCCACAGATTCGGAGAAATCTACGATATCCGCCACATTCATGATGGAGCGGTCGGTGAGATTTCTTGATTTTTGCACTGTCCTGAACGTATAAGCAATTAATGGATATTATTATTTGATTCATAAATATGAAATATACTTTTGTCAATCCGGTACTGATGATCTCATCACCTGGAGATTGGAAAATTTGTGTGGTTGAAAGAGATCTGTTATACAACCCGTATGTAATCACTTCACTATTTAAATATACCGATCAAAATATGAGCTGCAAGGGGGAAAAGTGTGGAAAATCAAGTATAAAAAAATCATAAATTCAGTTTTATTTATCTGTTTTATCACTGCTTCAGGGTGTGATTTCAACTCCAATTCACACCATGATTCTTTTGTTCTTATCGATGAGAAGCTTCAAACGCAGTTTGGTCTTTATGGGGAAACACAGGACAAGGCCATTGAACGTGTGGTTGAACAAGGGGGAATTATCCTGCGTGAAGAATGGGAAAGCTGGCTGACACCTGCCCCGGAAGACCTCCTTAGTGAAGATGAACTGGCACAGATAGCGGATCGTCAACAGCAGACAATTGAAGCTAACCGTTTAAAAGCAATGCAGTCGGTCTCCCTGGATCTGGATCTGATCCGAAATGACCCGTCAAAATTAGAACAATACTGCCTGGAATTTCCCAAGGGTGCCTTGCTGCATATCCACCCGACAGGGACGCGAAACAGACAGACAGTACAAGAAATACTGGAGGTGGTCAATCCTGTTGTCGATGGCCCAGAGATCCTTGTGGATGCCAATGACGGGGAACTTTCCATGCTCTATCCCGATGAAGTTGCCTATCTGTCTAACCTGCCAGCATTAAACTATCTCGATTATGATGAGGAAAATAAAGAGAGAATCCTTGGATTTTTCTTCCTTCCCGACGACCCTCCAACCCATGATTTCATGCGTTTTGAGGCGATTTTTACCATTAATGATCTTCTCAATCAGGACGTATCCATGCAGGAGTGGGTTGAAGAAAAGACTTACCTTGACTTTCTTTACCGTTGTGCCGAGCAAAACGTAAGTTATGTGGAATTTACCAGGGTGATGTGGCCGGATCCGTTAACATTTGAGCAACTCCACACTTGGGCCGAGGCCTGGTATGAAGAAACAGGTGTCATTGTGCGATGGAATTCTGCCTTTATCCGGACACTTGATTTTGACAGCAACACCGCATGGACCCGTGAATTTATCAACGTTCTGGAGAACAATCACTACCCGGAGCTTACAGGTATAGATCTTTTGGCCAATGAAGCAGATACACCTGCTCTGGAAACCGGACAAAATATTTATGTCCCCATTCTGGCAGCCAATGAGCAGGGAACCATAGAGATCCACCGCACCATGCATGCCGGAGAACTGGGAGATGTCCGTAATGTTCGGGATGCCATGATCATGGGGGTGGAACGTGTGGGACATGGGGTATTGCTGGCCCAGGACCCCCTGTCTTTGGAATACGCTGTTCAGGAAAAAGTGCTTCCCATTGAAATTAATATATACAGTAACTACAGATTGCAGGTTAACGAAGATTTCAGCAAACATCCCTTCCTGGACTTCCTGAGGCTCGGCCTGCCTATCAGTCTATCAACGGATGATGAGGGAATGTTTGTAACCGATATTGCCAACGAATATAAAATAGCCATCACTTACACTGATATCACCCACGAAGAACTGAAGCAGATGGCATTTAACTCCATTGAAACGGCTTTTGCGGATGAGGCTGTTAAATCCGAATTGTTGATTAAGTTGAGCCAGGAATTTGAGCAATTTGAGGAAAAATGGAGCCAGATTCTGTAAGTGTGCTACCCCCGTTGTCACATTAAAAAAGCAATTATATAATTTGAATATATTTGCCATGGTTTTGCCTGTGTAAGGTCTGGACCACAGAAGACAGGGTGCCCTAACTGGGAGGGGTTGCACCTCCATCACAGGGAGGCTGAAGAAATGCTGGCCTACCTTCGTAGCGATTATGAAGCAGTCACCTGCCCAGGACAGCCAGGCAAATCAGGAGGCATGGTCATTGCTTTAAAATTTAAAAAAAATGTCACCGCAAAAGGAAAAATATGAATTCATTCCAGGAGTCCCATCCCCAGCCAAGGATAAGGTCCTGCCTGTCTTTACCCACACGCATTGACTATATTAAGCCCATCCAGGGTTATGTAGAGGGTGATAAAGGGGAGAGTCTCATGGTGGTTCTTGCCGTGGAAGAGGCAGTAAGTAATGTGATCCATCATGGTTACGAATCCGAACAAGGGGAAGCCTTTGATATCTGTTGTCATGAGCTTTGCATCCGAGGGAAAAACGCTGATCAAAATTTTCATCGGAGTTCTGGGGGTGGGGAATTTCTGCTCGAAAGGCACCGGTTCACAGCATGTCCTAAGTAGCCGTTATCGTAATATATGCAGGATCATTTAACCAGGAATCGGACGCGGTCATTTAGTACTTCATCTTTTTCAGATAATACCCCATGCCTTGAATGACGGATCATTGCCACCTCAAGAACGTGTTTGCCCGGGTGAATCTGCCAGTCAAACCGGGATCCGGTGACCGTAAGTAACTGGCCGTCCAGATACCAGGCAAGGGTATCACCCGGGGACACTCCTGCCACCTGGCATGCCATCACCTCATGGTCGTCGGGGATTCGGGGGTCCATGGCCAGGAGCATGCCGTTTAACGGTTGAATAAATCCGAAGGGGGGTGCATGGGGCTGGAGGGCCTTTTCGGATATCATTTGGGGTTTTATGGCATCCCCCATGGCGGTTGTTATGGCTTGGGAAGGCGCTGTACCCGGGATGAACCATTCTGTTCTCACAGACCTGTTGCCACTGGATTCGGGGAAAAAACTTTTTCCAGGGGCAGGGGGCATGGATTTAGCCATGGTTTCCTGGAAAATAATGGCAACATTCTTTCTGGGTATAGGGCCTGGAATAAATTGGGGATCATCCTTTGGCAATGTTTCCGGAATGGGTATAGAGGCCATCACCGGCGAGGTAATGTCAGCATCTGGAATGGATAACTTGGCTGACTTGGGCATGGGTTGAATGGAAATCTCTTGGCGCACAAGCTGGGGACTCATGTAAAGAGGCCGGGTGTCTCTCATCTGGTTGAGCCGGGCAAAAATACTTCTCAGTACAAAGGCCGGTCCTCGGGAACCGGTCATCCCCCTGGTGGGACTGCCATCCAGATTTCCCATCCACACCCCCACCGTGAAATTACAATTATATCCCATGGCCCAGGCATCTCTGTAATCACTGGAGGTACCCGTTTTGACAGCCGTCTGAACGGGAAAGTTTAACAGGCCTCCCTTCCCGAATTCCAATGTTCTGGCCCCGGCATCGGACAATATGTGCCCCATGAGGGAGGTTACCTCCCTTGAAAAGAGTTGTCTGGTGTGCTGCCTGGGCGTACCTGAAACTGTACGCAGGGGAATTAACTGTCCCTGGTTGGCCAGCACCGTGTATGCCTGGACCAGTTCATACAACGAGACTTCTCCGTTGCCCAGGGCCAGGCCATCCCCGTAAAAATCAGGATGTTGATTCAGGGTGGTGAAGCCCAGTGCCCGGAGGCGATGGAGATAGGCTTCAACCCCCACAAACTGAATGGTGCGCACCGCAGGGATGTTCAATGAATTACCAAGGGCGTTGCGCAGGGTCACCGCCCCATAGTGTTGCCCACTGTAATTATGGTAGGCATGCATCCCCATTCCCACCCTTTCGGCCAAGGGACTGTCCTGGATCAGGGTGGCGGCGGTCCATCCTTTTTCCAGGGCCAAGGCATAGACAAAGGGTTTCATGGCAGAGCCGGGCTGTCTCAGGGCCGTGACAGCATTGATGGCCTGTCCATGGGTTTTTGCTTTATGCCGCTCCGGGTATTGGACTGTTGCTGCGTGGGAGTCGTTTTTATCCCAACGGGGCCGGGAGAAGCCATGGCCCGGGTCGTTTGTTTCTTTGTCTGCTCCCACGGCCCAGGCCAGGATTTCGCCGGTGCCATGATCTACCACCAGGGCTGCCCCATTGTGAACCTTTCTGTCCCGGTGGGATGCCAGGGCCGTATCCAAAAGGGTTTGCAACCGTTGTTGGAGGGTACCGTCCAGGGTGGTGTGAATCTTGTTCGGGTATGCCCCATTTAATGGGTCGGGATGGTTCAAGATAAACCGGGCAAAATGCGGCGCTTTAACGGATAATGCTGGGCGCTTGAGTTCAAAGGGCTGTGTCGTTATTGCCTGGTATTGTGTTGGGCTTATATTTTTTTGTTTTTTCATCCCCATGGCCAGGGCCCCAAGGGGGGCGTTTATGCGTCCGGGATGGCGGTGGAGATCATAATAATCCGGTGCCCGCACCAGAACGGCCAGGGCCATACTTTCTTTGAGATTCAAGGACTCCACATCCCGGTCAAAATAGAACCGGGCTGCCTGGGCAATGCCCCGGCGCCGGGAGGCATAGGGCACCTGGTTGAGATAAAACCACAGAATGTCCGGCTTGGTGTTGGCCTTTTCCAATTGCCGGGCCTCAAAGCCTTCAATCCACCGGGACCAGATTGTCCTGGGTCTGGGATGAATCAGTCGCACCACCTGTTCGGTGAGGGTGCTGGCCCCCCTGACGGCCCGGCCTGCCCTGATGTTCTGCACCAGGGCATGCAGGCGGGCCAGCCAGTCCACGCCCCCATGGTGATAAAACCGCCTGTCTTCGGAAAAGATAAACGCCTCCTGAACAAACGAGGGGATGTCATGCAATGCCTTTTGATCATGGAGGTTCCAGGCACCGGTATAGGTGGTGGTTAAGGGAATGCCGTGGCGATCCAGAAGCCGAGGTTTTTTTACCATGCCGGTGATGCTGGACAATGAATGGGGCAGGGGGCTCATATCCATGCGGGTCTTTACCCCCAAAGCAATCATGGCACCTCCCATACTCAACAGAGCAGCAAAGATAAAAATATTTTTTCTGGACATGACATCCTTAATTTGGGATCAAAGCCTGTCTCAGACTTGAGTTATGACGTTTAGTGTAAAGACTCGACAGCAGACCCCCCGACGTTCCCGTTCCGGTCAGGGCAGCCGTTGGGGGCGGTATTATGCCATTACATCATTTGCTATTCCATTGTCAGACATGGCTGTTATTAAAATTTTGTTCTTAATTGCTCCACAATAAGGGTCTTTTCCACGCTCTTTCCAAACACATCCGGATCATACATCTCCAGCACCTGGGCGGGCAGGGCAGCAAAGTCTCCCCGGGCAATGGCCTGGGCTGTATAAGAAAGAACATAACTGCCCGGGGGTAGACGATCTGCATAATATCGCACCCCATCATGGCCCATGTCCCGGTGATAAAAGTACCACTGGGATACGGAATAGCGATCCCGGAAGGCTCGGTCGTTCCATCTGGAGCCCTTGGGAGGCCATGTATTGTCTTCCTGGGAATTGGAATCACTTTGGGGCATCACCCCTGTTTTGTCTGCATCCACCATGGATGCTGTGGCCAGATCCCGGTTCACCGCTTCTAAACCGCCTGGCAGGGGATCATCCACCACCACAAAATTTCCCGCAGCCGGAAGGGATATGAACAGATCCACCCGTACCAGTTCACCTTGAAGGATCTTAAGCGGATCGGTCAAAAGCACCCATTTTCCCTCTCGTTCCACGCTGATCTCTTTATGGATCTCCATGCCCGCATTGATGGCATGGGGTGATTTCTCCCGGGGAACATAACTCACGGTTGCCGTATAATAAAGGGTGCCGGGGCCATTTTTTTGAATGACAAGGTCTGCCCTGCGGCCAGGGTCCTCTTTTCTAGTGGGCATTTCAAGGGTGACAGCCGGGGCGTTGATACCCTTAAAATTGGTTTCTCCCAGCAGAGTTTTATCCACA
>JASFYZ010000344.1:0-9646 GCA_045046665.1 Desulfobacterium sp. | reverse complement strand
TAAGCATTAAGAATTATTAAAAAAGCCGTTATCAGCCCAGATGCTGATAACGGCTTTTTTTAGTTTTATCAAACTTAATTTGGTCCCGGAACACAACAGAGGCCAAGACAGATTCAAAACTGTTTTAAAGGAGAGCGCATATAATGAGAAGTGACATCGCAAAAAAAGGCATTGCCCGGGCACCCCATAGAAGTCTGATGAAAGCGGTGGGGTTCACGGATGAAGAGATAAAAAGACCCTTGGTGGGCATTGCAAACTCCGCCAATGAGCTGATCCCCGGGCATATGCACCTTGACACCATTGTTGACGCTGTGAAGGCCGGTATCCGCATGGCCGGGGGAACCCCCATGGAGTTTTCCACCATTGGAATATGTGACGGCATTGCCATGAATCATGCGGGTATGCATTACTCCCTGGCCAGCCGGGAACTCATTGCCGATTCCATAGAAGTTTCTGCCACGGCCCATCCCTTTGATGCCATTGTCCTGGTGCCCAACTGTGACAAAATTGTTCCAGGGATGCTCATGGCAGCAGCCCGGTTGAACATTCCGGCCATCTGCATCAGTGGCGGCCCCATGCTGCCGGGTAAACATCCCAAGGATCACACAAAAAAAATAGATCTGATCTCGGTTTTTGAAGCCGTGGGGGCTGTCAGTGCCGGAAAAATGGCAGAAGAAGAGCTGACCCTCATTGAAGATGCTGCCTGCCCCACCTGTGGTTCCTGCGCAGGTATGTTCACAGCAAACTCCATGAACTGCCTCACCGAAGCCATTGGCATGGGACTGCCCGGCAACGGCACCATCCCCGGACCCATGTCTGAAAGAATCCGACTGGCCAAACAGGCGGGCATGGCCGTGATGGAATTATATAAACAGGATATCAAACCCCTGGATATTTTAACGGAAAAAGCTTTTAGAAACTCCCTGGCCGTGGACATGGCCCTGGGTTGCTCCACCAATACTGTGCTGCATTTAAAGGCCATTGCCCATGAGGCAGGTCTTAATATTGAACTTGATCTCATCAATGAAATCAGCAAAATTACCCCCCACCTTTGTTCCCTCAGTCCCGGAGGCAAGGACCACATTGTTGATCTCCACAATGCCGGTGGTATAGGGGCCGTCATGAAAATTTTGCTGGAACGAGGATTGGTTCAAGGCGACTGTATCACCGCCACGGGTAAATCCCTGTCCGAAAATCTTGAGGGGGTAACCGTAAAAGATAAAGAGGTGATCCGGCCCTTTGATAATCCCTACCACAAAGAGGGAGGACTTGCCGTTCTCTTTGGAAACATTGCCCCTGAAGGGTGTGTGGTCAAACAATCGGCAGTGAAAAAGGAAATGCTCACCCACCAGGGTCCGGCCCGGGTGTTTGATTCCGAAGAGGCTGGCACCGAAGCCATCATGTCCAACAGCATTAAGAAGGGAGATGTCATTGTCATCCGCTATGAAGGTCCGGCAGGGGGACCTGGCATGCGGGAAATGCTCACCCCCACCTCGGCCATTGCTGGCATGGATCTCGACGGTGATGTGGCATTGATCACCGACGGTCGATTTTCCGGTGGTTCCAAGGGCGCATCCATTGGACACATCTCCCCGGAGGCCATGCAGGGTGGGGTCCTGGCTGCGGTGATGGAAAATGATCAAATCAAAATTGATATCCCGGGAAAATCCATTGAACTTCTGGTATCAGAAGAAGAGATCTCCCAGCGCCTTTCCCAATGGAAAAAACCGGAACCCAAAATTAAAAAGGGATACATGGCAAGATACGCAAGGCAGGTCAGTTCTGCCGGTAATGGTGCCATCTTAAAGGAGCAATAGAATGAAACTCACAGGCGCACAGATCCTGATAAAAATGATAAAAGACCAGGGCGTGGACACCCTCTTCGGATATCCCGGGGGGGCTGTCATTGATATTTATGATGAACTGGAAAAGCATGAGGATCTGCGTCACATCCTTGTCCGCCATGAACAGGCAGCTGTTCACATGGCAGATGCCTATGCCCGGGCCAAGGGGGGCGTGGGGGTGGCATTGGTTACCTCTGGCCCCGGTGCCACCAACACCATCACCGGTATTGCATCAGCTTACATGGATTCCATCCCCGTTGTGATTTTCACCGGCCAGGTTCCCACGGCCCTCATCGGCAATGACGCCTTTCAGGAAGTGGACATTGTGGGCATCACCCGGCCCTGCACAAAACACAACTATCTTGTGAAAGATATCAAAAAGCTGGCCAAAACCATCAATGACGCCTTTTACATTGCCACATCGGGCAGACCCGGGCCTGTGCTTGTGGATTTACCCAAGGATCTCATGGCGGCAAGCATTGAGTTTGAAGACCCGGGTAAAGCAAACCTGCGATCCTACAGCCCCACCTATAATCCCAACAAAAGACAGTTGGCCAAGGTGGTAAAATTGATCAAAAAGGCAAAAAAACCCCTGATATTTGCCGGGGGGGGCGTGGTGCTTTCCAAATCCGCCCCAGAACTGACAAAGCTTGCCCGCATGACTCAGATGCCGGTGACGGCATCTCTTATGGGGCTGGGTGTCTTTCCGGGTTCTGATCCCCTGTGGCTGGGCATGCCCGGCATGCATGGGACCTACCGGGCCAACATGGCCATCAGTGACTGTGATCTCATGATTTCTGCGGGGGTTCGATTTGATGACAGGGTCACCGGCAGAACCGATAAATTTGCCGCCGGGGCCACCATTGTTCAAATTGACATTGACCCCACATCCATCCATAAAAACGTTGAGGCCACCTGTCCCATTGTGGGGGATTGTAAAATCAGCCTGGGGCTGCTCAATGAGTTGCTGGAAAAAGAAGAACCGGAACAGATTAACGGGAGCACCACGGGCCGGAATGAGTGGATTGAGCAAATCGACCAGTGGAAGGCCACCTCTCCCCAGCAGTTCACCCAGGGACCGGATGTGATCAAACCTCAGTTTGTCATTGATACCCTTCACAAACTGGCCGGACCCGGGGCTATTATCACCACAGAGGTGGGGCAAAATCAGATGTGGACGGCCCAGTATTATCATTTTGACCATCCTAACCATTTTATCACCTCCGGTGGGCTTGGGGTCATGGGGTTTGGCCTGCCCGCAGCCATTGGGGCCAAGGCTGCCTGTCCGGATAAGCTGGTGGTGTGCGTGGCCGGAGACGGCAGTATTCAAATGAACAGTCAGGAACTCATGACCGCCATTGCTGCGGACCTGCCCGTTAAAATCGTTATTCTCAACAACCGGTATCTTGGTATGGTACGCCAGTGGCAGGAACTTTTCTATGACAAGCGGTATGCCTCCACCAACATGGAGATGACCCCGGACTTTGTGAAACTGGCCGAGGCCTATGGGGCCACGGGGTTAAAAACAGACCGACCCGAAGCCGTGGAATCCACCCTCAGGGAGGGACTGAACTTACCGGGCACCGTGATTATGGAATTTATGATCGAGCGCGAAGAACTGGTATATCCCATGGTCCCTGCTGGCGGAGCCATCAACGAGATGATTCTAATTTAATGGGCATGTCGACAGCAATTCTAATGATGGATTTCCAAGCGGCATCAATGATGTGTAACGTGCTGAATTTACGTTCAGCGAAACCGTAAGCTTGCAATTTGGAAAGCCATCAAGTGTCATCATTAGAATTGCTGGCATATCGACCCTCAGATACAACGAATCATAAAAAAGCAGTCGTTGTAAGCCCCAGCACCCAAAACCCAGTACCTTCTTTTTCATATAAACAAAAGGGTTAACAATGAAAATTGAAAAACATTTACTCTCCATCCTCGTGGACAATGAGCCAGGGGTTCTCTCCAGAATTGCCGGTCTGTTCAGTGGCAGGGGATATAATATTGAAAGCCTAAGTGTGGCTCAAACCGCCGAGAATCACCAGTTGTCCAGGGTCACCATGGTCACCAATGGTAACGAACACATCATTGAGCAGATCAAAAAACAGCTCCATAAATTGATCAACGTCATCACGGTGAGTGATCTCACAGAAAAGAAATATGTCCAAAGGGAACTGATTCTTATAAAGGTCCATGCAAGACCGGAGCTTCGAGCGGAAATACTTAGAATCGTAGATATTTTCCGGTGCCGGGTTGTGGATGTGGGAGCCGACCATTACACCATTGAGATGTCCGGGGACGAAGGAAAGCTTGAAGCCTTCATTGATCTGTTAAGACCCATGGGAATCATTGAAACCGCCCGTACAGGCTCCATTGCACTGGGCCGGGAAAAGAAAAAACTCTAACATTTAAAAGACTCGTCAGTTACAAACTCTCATAACCTATTGAATTTATTAGTAATGGAAAAATCAGAATAAAAATTTCAGTTCTAATGATTTCAATGGGTTATAAAATATTACCCTAACAAGCTCGGAGAACTTACAACTCACGAGTTAAAAACAACCATGGCAAAGACAGTTGACACGCCAAAGATACCTGCCATTAGAAGCAGGAAAAAGAGTTCCCCATGAAAAAAGTAATCTTATACGACACCACCCTCCGGGACGGCATGCAGGGAGAAAATATTTTTTTCTCCCCTGAAGATAAAATTAAAATTGCCCTTCGGCTTGATGACATGGGAATTCCCTACATAGAAGGCGGCTGGCCCGGTGCCAACCCCAATGCCATTCGTTTTTTTGAAATGGTGGCCCAAACCCAGTTTAAAAACAGTAAGATCACGGCCTTTGGCTCCACCCGACGGCCCCATACCCCCCCGGATGAGGATGCCACCCTCAGGGCGCTGATCAGCTGTGGTGTGGGGACACTGACCATTTTCGGAAAATCATGGGATCTCCATGTGAAAATCATGGAAATTACCCTTGAAGAAAATCTTGCCATGATTCAGGAAAGTATTGCCTTTCTGCTGGGGCATGACCGGGAAGTCTTTTATGATGCTGAGCATTTTTACGATGGCTATCTGGACAATCCGGAATATGCCATGAAAACCCTTAAGGCTGCGGTGGATGGAGGGTGCAGAACCCTTATTTTGTGCGACACCAACGGTGGTACCCTGCCCCACGACATTGAAAAAATCACCCTGGATGTGGATAAAGAACTCCAGGACAGCTACCATGAACCCATTGCCCTGGGTATCCATGCCCACAATGACTGTGGCATGGCCGTTGCCAACTCAGTTACCGCCGTTCGATGTGGGGCCACCATGGTCCAGGGCACCATCAACGGGTATGGCGAACGCTGCGGCAATGCCGATCTGACGTCCATCATGCCCGTACTTCGGTTAAAGCTCCAGATGGACTGCTGCTCCCTGGATAATTTAAAGAAGCTGAAACCCCTTTCCCGATTCGTCAGTGAAACCGCTAATATGACCCCACTGAACAGTCGTCCCTTTGTGGGACACAGCGCCTTTGCCCACAAAGGGGGAATCCATGTCAGTGCAGTGATGAAGGAAGCCAGGGCCTACGAACACATGGACCCCATTCTGGTGGGGAATGCAAGGCGGGTGCTGGTGTCGGAACAATCCGGAAAGAGCAATATCAAATATAAAGCCCGGGAGATGGGAGTCAGCATTGGTGGGGACAGCCGGAAACACCAGAGTATCGTTTCCAATATCAAAGACCTTGAAGACGAAGGATATCAGTTTGATGTGGCAGAGGGGTCTTTGAAGATAATCATGGAAAAACTCACCGGGCAATTTCAGCCACACTTTGAACTTGAATCCTTCCGGGTGACCATTGAAAAGGATAAGGAGCGACCCTGTTATGCCCATGCACTGATTAAAATAAGGGTGGGGGATACCGTTGAAATAACGGCAGCCGAGGGGGAGGGTCCGGTGAGCGCTCTGGATAATGCCCTTCGTAAAGCCCTGACCAATATTTTTCCCGACCTTAATGCTATGCATCTGGTTGACTTTAAGGTGCGTGTGCTGGAAGGAGATGCAGGCACCAATGCAAAGGTTCGCGTTATTATCTCATCCAGGGACGAAAACGATATTTTCAGCACCATTGGGGTTTCCGAGGATATCATTGAGGCCAGTTGGCAGGCCCTGGCCGACAGTTTTCAATACAAGCTTTCCCTTCAAAACCAACCAACGACACTTTAAATAAATAGAGGTAATTATGACCGAAGACAACAGAATCATTATTTTTGACACCACCCTCAGGGATGGCGAGCAGTCTCCTGGCGCCAGTATGAACGAAGCGGAAAAATTGCGCATTGCCACCCAGCTTGAAGCGTTGGGGGTGGATGTTATTGAAGCTGGTTTTCCTGCGGCATCGGAAGGAGATTTTAAAGCCGTTGAAATGGTGGCCAAGGCCCTGAAAAAGACCCAGGTTGCGGCCCTTTGCAGGGCAACGGAACATGATATCAACATGGCATGGAATGCCGTAAAACAGGCAATAAATCCCCGCATCCACACCTTTATTGCCACCTCGGACATCCACATGGAATATAAGCTCAAGATGTCCCGGGATGAAGTGGTGACGGCTGCCATCAAGGCCGTGTCCCACGCAGCGTCCCTGACTTCCAATGTGGAATTCTCCGCCGAAGACGGCTCCCGCAGTGATCCTGATTTTCTGTGTAAAATTTTCGGGGCTGCCATTGAGGCCGGGGCCACCACACTGAACCTGCCCGACACCGTGGGCTATGCCATTCCCGGTGAGTTCAGTGACCTGGTCAAATACGTGATGAAACATACCCCCAACATGGACAAAGCCATCCTGAGTGTTCACTGCCACAATGATCTGGGGCTGGCCACCGCCAACACCCTGGCCGCTATCCGGGCCGGGGCCCGCCAGGCAGAGGTAACCATCAACGGCATTGGGGAACGGGCCGGTAACACCTCCATGGAAGAGGTGGTGATGTCCCTTAACACCCGTCCCAATTTTTTCCCGGAGACCACCTCCATTGATACCACACGGATCTACCCCACCAGCCGGCTGGTGAGCATGATCACCGGTATTCTGGTGCAGCCCAACCGCGCCATTGTGGGGGCCAATGCCTTTGCCCACGAGGCCGGTATTCACCAGGATGGGATGTTAAAAAATCCCATGACCTATGAGATCATGAAACCCGAGACCATTGGATTGAACAAAAACTCCCTGGTCCTTGGAAAGCATTCCGGTCGCCATGCCTTGAATTCCCACATTGAAGACATGGGATACGATCTTTCCGAAGAAGAGCTGGAGATGGTCTTTAAAAAATTCAAGCACCTGTGTGACAGAAAAAAGCGTATCCAGGATGAGGATATTGAGGCATTGGTCAACGAGGGCGTTTTGAGAAGTTCCCAGGTGTTTCAACTGGAATATCTCCATGTATCCACGGGTACAACGGTGTTTCCCTGCGCCACGGTACACTTAAAAATACATAATCGGACGGTTAAAGGTACCACCGAAGGAAACGGCCCCATTGATGCGGTGTTTGATACCATTTCTAAACTTACCCATACCAAGTCAGATCTCTTGCGTTTCTCCATCAGCGCCCTCACCGAAGGCACTGATGCCCAGGGTGAAGTAACTGTGCGACTCAGCGAAGATAGTATGGTGGCTCTTGGAAAGGGTACTGATCCAGACATCCTCACCGCCAGCGCCCTGGCCTATATCAATGGGTTAAACCGATTGGAATACCTCAAGGAGAATCCCACTTCCGTACGTAAACAGAGCCTTTAATATCAGTGTTCTGATTTTCTTAATATCACATGAACGCAAAAAACCGTTTCCAGGAATAAATTGCATCCTGGAAACGGTTTTACAAAACTAAAGACCTCTGAGTTGATCACAAGATGTGATTACAAACCCAGATACCCTTTTCTCAATTTTTTATCGGCTTTTTCACCCAGACTGTAGCGGTAATACATCTGGGCAAAGGTGACATCGGTGATGGTCCCCTTTGTCTGGCCGTTGATAATCAGTGTCAGCCCTTTTCCCGGCTCATAGATGGATTCTGAAGTACCACCGGGTTTCATGTCCTGATCCAGCCAGGAAGCATACAGCTCAATATTTTTTTGTTGGGCCTCAACCAATTGGGCTGGATTGGCCTTTTTAATGCTCTTGAGAAACCCATCCTGAAGTTTTTCTGCCGTGGCCTTGCTGGTGAGGTATTCAAGGTAGAAATACTTCACCTGCTCAGATTCAATGGCGACGGTGGAATCGGTGGTAGGGGTCTCCAGGTAAAATCCCCCGGCAAACACCTTGATGATGCCCAGTGCCTTTCGCAAAGCCACCCCGTTAAGGGTCAAGGTCTTTCCGGCAATAACCTTTTCTTCGGGGAAAGAGACCCCCTTGAGTTCCTTTGCCTGAATACTGGGAATCAAAACAAAACAAAGCCCTGTCAGCAATAAAACAAATACCCTTTTGGCCATAATACCTTCCTCCTGTCTAAGGGAAATGATGGATTTAACGGGGCTTGGTCATGGGAGGCCCTGCCGTTTCTTGGTACGGCAGTCCCATTCCCCAAAGAGTGGAATGATTGCAAGCCCGTTTGACGATATAAACACTGTTCAGGCTATATCAATTAATATCCACCGTGGCCAGGATTTTTTAAGTATTGTTTTATTTTCCGGATTTAAGCACCGACAGAAAAGCCGACTGGGGAATCTCCACAGATCCCACCATTTTCATGCGTTTTTTTCCCTTTTTCTGTTTTTCCAAGAGTTTTCGCTTTCTGGAAATATCGCCACCATAACATTTGGCCGTTACATCCTTTCGATAGGCAGACACCGTCTCCCGGGAGATAATTTTTCCGCCAATGGCCCCTTGAATGGCAATCTTAAACATCTGACGGGGAATTTCTTCCCTGAGCTGTTTACAGGCATTGCGTGCACGATCCTCGGCCTTGTCCCGGTGCACCAGCTGGGACAACGCATCCACCCGTTCTCCATTGACCAAAAAATCCAGCTTGACCAGATCGGTCTCCTGGTACCCTGCAATCTCATAGTCAAATGAGCCATACCCCTGGGTAACGCTTTTAAGGCGATCATAGAACTCATACACCACCTCGGCCAGGGGAAGATCAAACTTCATCTCAATGCGGTTGCTGGTGAGATATTGATAATTGGTACTCACCCCCCGGTGCTCCAGGCTCACCTGCATCACCGCGCCCATGTATCTGTCCGGAATGATGATGGAGGCCTTGATAAAGGGCTCCCGGGTCTTCTCTATCTCCATGGGATCAGGATAAAACGATGGATTATCAATAATTTCAATGGTGCCGTCACTGCGGGTAATCTCATACTGCACCGAGGGTGAGGTGAGAATCAGGGAAATACCATATTCCCGCTCCAGCCTCTCCTGGACCACCTCCAGATGGAGCAGCCCCAGGAACCCACATCGGTATCCAAACCCCAAAGCCGCAGAGGCGTCTTTTTCAAATACCAGGGAGGCATCGTTGAGTTTTAATTTTTCCAGGGCCTCGGTCAACTCCTCATAATCATCGGAAGCCACGGGATACATGGATGAAAAAACCACGGGATTGGGTTCCCTGAACCCGGACAGGGGTTGAACACAGGGATTCTCCGCAAGGGTGACGGTATCGCCGCAGCTCACATCACAAATTGTCTTGATACCGGCAATGAGATATCCCACCTGCCCGGCCTCAAGTTTATCCATGGGTTTCCGGACAATTTGAAACAGCCCCACCTCTTCCACTTTATACTGGGATTTGTTGGACAAAAAGGCTATTTT
>JASFYZ010000343.1:0-13478 GCA_045046665.1 Desulfobacterium sp. | reverse complement strand
TATCTACATTTCCAGTTAGATAAGCGTCTGAAAAGCCTCGATTAAACACCTTATAAAGTTCGCTATTGTCATTGCTTAATCTATTTTGCTCATAAAAACCCTGGAGTTGCTTTTTCCAGCAATTTACCACCGTATATACGTAATCGAATTTTTTTATTCTTCCCTCTATTTTTATTGAGGCCACCCCTGCATCCGATAATTTTTCCAAATCAAAATAGGCTGAATTATCTTTAATATTTAGGGGAAAATTTTTACCTTCAGGGGTCGTTAAATATCTATCTCTACAGGGCTGACTGCATCGGCCACGATTTCCTGATCTCCCCCCATGGACAGAACTCAGATAACAAATACCTGAAAAAGAAATACAATAAGACCCATGGACAAAGACTTCGGTTAAAATATTATTTTTTTGACCCACCAGGGTTAACGATTTTATCTCATCAATATTTAATTCCCTGGCGAGATTAACCCGATGGGCCGTCAATTTACTTAAAAATTTTACCTGCCCTTCATTGTGGGTATTTAGCTGGGTGGAAGCGTGTATTTCAAGGCCTTTAAAATATCTGGATAATAAATAGAACAACCCAAAATCCTGAATAATGACACCGTCTATTCTTGTGTTAATGAGTTTGTTCAGTAACTTGATAAGTTCTGGAATTTCACTTCCCACGATAATTATATTAAGGGTTAAAAACACTTTACAATTATGTCCATGGGCAAGATTTAGAATTCCTTTTAAATCCTCAAAATTTATGTTTGTTGCCCGATTTCTTGCATTAAAGTTAATCAGACCACAGTAAATCGCATCTGCCCCTGCGGCAATGGCTGCTTTTATGGAATCAAGATCGCCACCGGGTGCCAGTAATTCAATTTTTTTTTTCATATAATTATCATAACTCGATTATTGAGCTTAATCATCTTCGGGTATTTACAAACAAAAAAAGGGCTTGGTTTTAACTTCGGCCACCCCGAATTGGCCAAAGTTAAAAACAAGCCCTGGAGAAAATAATATACCATGGAGCCAGCAGAAGCAAATTGATTTAGAAACCCTGCGTCAACGACTTTACCCACCACGCGTTAAAATACCAAATAAAGGGTGTCAAAATACGGGCTTGGTCACAGGGCGCACTTTGGGGAGGGCTCAGGAAAGAGACATGAGATGGGAACGAAGATTCTTTTTCCGATCAGAAATGCCCAATTTTTTGCGAATGTTTTTTCGGTGAAAGTGCACCGTGGATTCTGAGACATACAAAATATCGGCAATCTCCTTGCTGGGCTTTCCCTCTTTAACCAGGGTGGCCACCTGGAGTTCCTGGGGAGTTAAAAAAATCCCGGCATGGCTGAGACGGTTCATAAAAGGAGAGATAATCGCCATGAGTTGGGAATCGATAATCCCCACGATTTTCTGATCTTCTGCCCGCAGGGGGGCTGACTTTAATCGATCAAGGTAGGGAAGAATCATCTCCTTGACATTGTTCAACACATTCTGCTCCATCTCTTTTTTATCTGCCTCACGCTGCTCCAGAAGCACCTTCAGGGCAATGTTTTTTTCTTCCAGAATTCTTTTCTGTTTTTTAAGAACATCTTCCCCCAATCGAAGGGCCTCTTCAGCAAGTTTCAACCCGGTAATATCTTCATGGCTCACCAGAAGTTTTAAAGGCCCTTGGGCTGAAAGGCGCAGCACCCGAATATAGTACCAGATACGCTCCCCCGGGGTGTGAAGCTGATACTCCAGGCAAAATTCCCCAATGGATCCATCAATGACCCCTTGAATGCCTTCAATGACTTCCAGAGTCTTCTGCTGGTTATGTCCCATGATATGTTTACACACCTGCAGATAGTTTTCTCCGGGTACATCATAACCGCAGGGGTTTCCCCTTTTCCGGGCACTTTCATTCCAGGCCCGGTTGGTAGAAAGAATGGTACCGTTTTCATCCAATATGGCAAGATGGGCATACAGGGAATCAAACACCGTGTCGTGCATGGAAAAATTTACATCCCAAATACTTTCTTTATCCATATGTCACCCCTCCTGGGATTCAGTCCCCGGTTTGATCTCCGGGAAAATGGCATTAAAGCGTTCCCGGCGGTAATCGAAAATCTGGTTAAGAAGGGGCCGAATGTGCTTAATTTCCGTAAGCCATGTGCGCCGACCCCACAGGGGTATTTTAATCTGATACTCAACCAGGAGCCCGTCAAACATTTTATCCGGCAACGGTGATCTGATCTCAAATGCCAGTGAAGGGGGAGTAATTCCGTTAAGATTGGCAAGATTACTGATAAATCCCCACACCGCTTCAATGGTTGCCCCCACGGTCTGGTGTCGTTGTATGGTGTACATGATCTGAATATTCCTTTACCCTGAGTTTCCCGGCAGGGTTGGCCAAGGGGTAAACCAATTGACAAACAACCCTTCAAATTATAAATACAGTCTCTATTGGACATCCTTCATTTTCCAGTTTACACTTATTGGAGCAAAAAGCCCATTTCTCAAGAATTATTCCCAAAAGACTGTAAAGTACTTTGGGGATCACATGAAGGATGTCCTTTATTGAACTTGCAAGATTCGCAAATTTGAGTGGGTCAGGCTTCTATTATTGTACGAAGATAAAAACCTTCGCAATTACTGATTTGCCTCTTTCATATCCATTCACACCCAATGCAGGAATGGACAAAAAATGGAAATAAGCAATAACCATATTAATACAACCCAAGGAATATATCATGGCTGGAGCTATTGAAGATATAAAAAAAATCGGTGTGATCGGGGCCGGAAGCTGGGGCACCGCCCTTGCCAACCTTCTGGCAGATAAGGGATACAAGGTAGATTTATGGGCCTATGAAACCGAAGTGGTCCAGGATATTCTGGCCCACCAGGAAAACAAAATGTTTCTCCCCGGCATTGATTTGTCACCCAACCTGATTCCCTCCAATAACCTTGAACAGGTGGTGACCACCAACAAGATCTTACTGGTGGTGGTGCCGTCTCACACCATGCGAGACATGGCCGCCAGAATCGCCCCTTATATTGCAGCAGATACCATTGTCATCACCGCCTCCAAGGGCATTGAAGACGGCACATATCTTACCATGTATGGCGTGTTAAAAGAGAGCCTTCCCTCCCTGAATCCAGAAAATATTGTGGTATTGTCCGGCCCCAGTTTTGCAAAAGAGGTGGCAATGAAGGTACCGACTGCCATCAGTGTGGGGGGAAAAAACAGTGATGTGGCCACCCGGGTTCAACACATTTTTGCCACGGACTATTTCAGAATATATGTCAATGATGATCCCATCGGTCTGGAGTTGGGGGGGGCCGTGAAAAATGTCATTGCCATTGCCGCAGGCTTTGTGGACGGCATGGGGATGGGGCTGAATACCCGGGCAGCTCTGATTACCCGGGGACTTGCTGAAATCAGACGACTTGGCATACACATGGGTGCCAATCCCCACACCTTTTCCGGCCTCTCCGGCGTGGGGGATCTTATTCTCACCTGCACTGGTGATCTAAGCCGGAACTACACTGTGGGAAAACAATTGGGCCAGGGAATGACCCTGGCTGAAATCCAGAACAAACGACTCACCGTGGCAGAAGGGGTCCGGAACACAAAGTCCATATATCAGCTGGCTAAAAAACTAAACATAGAACTGCCCATCATCAACGAAGTCTACCGGGCGCTTTATGAAAACAGCAGCCCTGAAAATGCCATCACACGATTAATGACCCGACCCCTGGGCCATGAAACCAGTGAGCTTGACAGATACGCAGCAGAATCCAAGGAGTGATTTTCATTGGGATCAGGGGATTCTGATAGTTCGTTTTTCAGACTCCCTGTGTTCCCTGTAATATATGGCCACATGGCCAATGAGTCCGGCAAGGTGGGACTGGGTGCGCTGGGCAATTTCCTGGGCCAATGCCGTTTTAGTCTCTTTTTCCTTATTATCGACAAACTTCACTTTGATCAACTCCGCTGCATCCAGACCCTGGTTTACTTCGCTGACCAAAGCATCGGTCAATCCTTTTTGTCCCACAAAGGCCGCAGGATTTAATCCATGGGCAAGTCCTCTCAGATATTTTCGTTGTGACCCTTTTAATTCTTTCAAGATATTTTTCCTTTTTTCAACAATTCTGATTTTAAATTCTTATCTCTGATTCTCGTGTTATTTTGGCAAGAAAATCAAAAAACCTTTTTAGTTCTGGCTTGTCCAGGTTCGGTGTTCGGCAATTTTCATGGTGCCATCCCGGATTCAAAAGCAAAATAAGATTTGTTATTTTTCTGTAAAATCAGCACTTAAGCGCTAATAGGTTTTAGGTTTAGAAAAGCCTCTACCAAGGACATTAAAGGTATTTTCAGTGATCATAAAAGCATGTGGATCAATGAAAAGCACCGCCTCTTCAAGACGTTTGATCTGATAGTTATGAACCACCGTTAAAATAATTTTTTTATCCTTGCCGGAATAAGCGCCGGAACCGTTGATAAAGGTGGCTCCCCGGTTCATTTTTTTCTTAATGGCATCGGCAATCTCATCATAGCTGTCTGAAATAATTAAAATCATCTTACGCTGATTAAACATGGTTAACACATATTCCAGGACCTGGGAAGTAACATAGCTCAATGCAATGGAATAGAGCACAAGATCCGTTTCCATGATCTTGAAACTAAAAAGGAACAGCACCATGTTAAAGGCAAACAAAAAATTGCCAATGCGAACACCGAACTTCTTGTTAAGCATGATACTGACAATATCCAATCCCCCCATTGATCCCAGAGAATGCAGGGCAATCCCACCGCCAATGCCCATGATGGAGCCTCCGGCCAAAATGGCCAGAAAGGGATCTTTGATGGCAATTTCAAAGGAAATAATCTCCATGGAAAGAGAAAATGCAACCATGCCAAAAAGACTGTAAAAGAAAAATCGGCGGCTGATCTTCACCCAGCCAAAAAGAAACAAGGGAATATTGACAATCAAATACCAGATACCGGTGGAAAGGAGATGGGTGGCATAGTAAAACAGCAGACATATTCCAGATAATCCGCCGGTGACAAAGCCGTGGGGAATAATAATGGCGTTAATGCCAATGGAAAGAATAATTGCGCCCGTGGTCAAGAGCAACAGGTTCCATAATACAGATGACAGCAATTGTTTTTTTTCAATGCTCATAGGAGGATTTCCGATTAATACCCATTCAAGGGCATGGAATAATATCAAAGGAGGGACGGTAATAACTCCACAAAAAAACCATCCCAAATTCGTTACTTTCCCGGCACGCAAACCGGGATCTATTTCCCTGGGAAAATATAGTATCCCAGAGATTAAGAACGCAGCGTTTACACCCATTTAGAAACAGAGTCAAGACTTTTTAATCACCAGATGTAAAAACCAGGTAAAGACAACCTTTTTTTTTCATTGGCCATCATTATAAATAGCAGATTTCATAACAATATTGCCCCATACGCAACAATATTCGGGTTGGTAATGTAAATTATCAACAGATCCGGGGAAGCTGATCCCCTGCCAGCATGTCCACTATACGAGATCCACCAATGATGGTTTCCAGAAACACCCGGCCAGGATCTTTGGCCGTGACTTCTCCTATAACTGCCGCATCTTTACCAAAAGGATTTTGTTTAATGGCCCTGAGCACCGCATCGGTATCCTCGGGCGGAACAATGGCCAGCAGTTTTCCCTCATTGGCAATGTAAAGGGGATCAAACCCCAGCAACTCGCACATGCCAAGGACAGCGTCCTTCACGGGGATGTCCTGCTCCTTTATTCGAATCCCCACATGGGACTGGCCAGATATTTCGTTTAAAGTGGTGCCCACCCCCCCCCGGGTGGGGTCCCGGAGCACATGGACACCCGGCCCTGCCCCAAGAATCTCCTTGACCATGTGATTTAAAGGGGCACTGTCTGTTTGAATTCCAGAATCAAAGCCAAGCCCTTCTCTCGCACCCATCACAGTGATCCCATGGTCGGCAATCGTGCCGCTGATGATCACCTGGTCTCCGGGCTTTGCACTGCTGCCGGATAGGCTTATACCCGGTGGAATGATGCCAAAACCCGAGGTATTGATAAAAATTTTATCCACCTTCCCCCGGGGCACCACCTTGGTGTCGCCGGTGACCACCTGGACCCCGGCGTTGCGGGCCGCCTGGGCCATGGATTGAAGAATCGTTGACAAGGACGCCGACGAAAACCCCTCCTCCAGGATCAGCCCCACACTGACATACTGGGGAATGGCACCGCACATGGCCACATCATTTACGGTGCCGTTGATGGCCAGGTCTCCGATGTTGCCACCGGGAAAAAAAATGGGGTCCACCACATAGGAGTCCGTGGAAAAAGCCACCCGGCTCCCGTTGATATCAAGAACGGCACCATCGTCCAAGCGGTCCAGAATGGGGTTGTTAAAGGCGGGAAGAATCATGTTGGTAATCATGGCATGGGAGATCTTCCCTCCGCTGCCATGGTCCAGTAATACCGTGTCATAGCCCATATTTTGTTTAATCCTTTTCTAATTTTAAAAACACCGTCACTTCTCTGGGGTCAATTGTACCGATAAAATGCCGCACAGGCCCCTTCACTGGAGACCATGCAGGGTCCCACCGGGTGCATGGGGGTGCATCTTTTTTTATAAAGCTTGCACTGATCAGGGGTTTTCAGTCCCATCAAAATCTCTCCACAGGCACATCCTGCAGGTTCCGGGGCATCACACACTTGAATATCGAATTTTTTCAGGGCATTGAAGCTGGCAAAATCGGGTCGAAGCACAAGCCCACTTGCCGGGATCATGCCAATGCCCCGCCACACGGTATCCGCTTTTTCAAACACCTGGTCCATCACGGCCAGGGCCTTGGGGTTGCCCTGGTCAGACACGGCCCGGGGATAGGCATTTTCCAGGGCCGGTACCCCGGAAGCATTTTGTTTCACCAACATTAAAATGGCCTTTAAGATATCCACCGGTTCAAATCCTGCAATCACCGCCGGTATCTGGTATTGATCAAACACAGGAATATAGGCACTGGTACCGGTGATCACGGACACATGCCCGGGAAGTAAAAATCCATCAATGTCCACCCCCGGGGTTTCCATGAGGGCTGCCAGGGCCGGGGGGGTAAGTTTATGGGCGCAATGGATGGAAAAATTGGTAATCCCCTGCTGTTTTGCCGCCAGGATGGAGGCTGCCACCGTGGGGGTGGTGGTTTCAAACCCCACCGCACAGAACACCACCTGTTGCTGGGGGGTTTCTGCGGCCAGTTTCACCGCATCAAAGGCCGAATAAACCACCCGGACATCCCGGCCCTGGGCCTTTTCCTGTTGCAATGAGGCGTGGGTGCCTGGTACCCGCATGAGATCTCCAAAGGTGGTAAGGATCACCCCCGGTTCCATGGCAAGGGCCACAAAGGTATCAATGTCCCGCTGGGAGGTCACGCACACAGGGCATCCCGGACCTGTCAAAAGCTTGATGGTATCAGGCAATACGCTGGGGATACCATGGCGGAAGATGGACATGGTGTGGGTGCCGCACACCTCCATGAGGCGCAGTTCTTTTCCATGGATACGGTCTATTGCAGCAATGAGCTGCCGGGCAAGATCTCCATCCCGATACTCCTGAACATATTTTAATGCCATGTGGATTTCCCTATTTACGGTATCTGATCCCAGCCACCCGGGATGAAAAACTGAGATAAATTCAAGCTTGGGTCCAGTATCACCCATTTTTTTTTGGACAAAATAAAAACCAAGCCATAGACACGCTCTATTGTTTCCGGGCCAGCTCTCCGGCAATCACCGCCTGCCCCAGGCTGATCCCGCCATCACCGGCCGGTACCTTTTTATGGGTATAAACCTTTAAACCCTGATATTCAAGGCGTTTTAAAATCCCTGACAGAATCAACCCATTATTAAAAACACCGCCGGAGAGTACCACGTTAAGAAGACCGGTTGCTTCACTCACCGCCAGGGCCACACGGGAAAAGCCTTCAATGATGGTTTCATGAAACCGCCCCCCCATCACCCCGGGGGAAATTCCTTTCTGGAGATCTTGAATCATCTCAATAAAGGCTGGATCAAAATCCATCTCCACCATGGCCTGTCCGTCCTCACCATGGATACCATTAAAATGAATGTCATAGGGCCGATTCTTTTCTGTGCTGCTCACCGCCTGGAGATTCATGGCCGCCTGCCCCTCAAAGGTAATTTTATCCCGGATACCCAACAGGGATGCCACGGCATCAAACAAACGTCCGCAACTGGAGGTCAGGGGGCAGTTCAACCCCTTTGTCATCATGGTGGCCATAAAAGTCAGTCGATCCCGTCCCACCCGGTGGATCAGGGGAATGTCCAGCTCCAGAAAATCATCCCCCCAGATCTGCCACAGGTAGGCCGCCGCCATGCGCCAGGGCTCAAGCACCGCAGACTCCCCTCCGGGCATGGGGGTATATTTGAGATGTGCCCGGCGCTTAAAATCGGTCAGGGTACAGGTGAGTACTTCTCCGCCCCATATGGTGCCATCGGTGCCAAGGCCTGTGCCGTCAAGGGTGATGGCAATCACCGGCTCCACAATGCCATTTTCCGCCATGCACGACACTGCATGGGCATGGTGGTGCTGCACGGCCACTGTTTTCATCCCCTTCTGCTCCTGGGCCCAGGCGGTGCTCAGATACCCCGGGTGAAGGTCATGGGCGATGATTTCAGGGGAAATATCCAGAATCCGCTTGAGATGGTCCACACTGGACTGATAAAATTGAAAGACCTTTTCATTGTCAAGGTCGCCAATGTGCTGGCTTAAAAATGCCTTGTTTTCCCGGGTGAGACACACGGTGCTTTTTAATCCCCCCCCACAGGCCAGCACCTGGGGCATGGCCTGTTTCAAAAAAACAGGCAGGGGGGCATATCCCCGGGAACGCCGGAAAAATCGGGGCAGCTTTTCCTGCACCTGCATGATGGAATCATCGGCCCGGAAATAGATATCCCTGTTGTGGAGGAGAAAATAATCGGCCATGTGGGAAAAGGCGGCAAGGGCATGATCATTATCAATGGAAAGGGGCTCGCCACTGGGATTGCCGCTGGTCATGACAAGTACCGGTGGTCCCTTTGTCAAAAGCAGGTAATGAAGGGGGGTATAGGGCAGCATGATGCCAAGAAAAGGATTGTCAGGGGCAATGGCAGAACTTAAAGAGAATCTCTTCCCCTGCAAGGTGGCATCACTCTCGCAGGGGAGGGTATGCACACCCTGCCCGGGGTAAGATTGACGCTTTTTCAACAGCACAATGGGCCGATGGCGGGAGGTGAGCAGGATCTCTTCTTCGGGGGTTATGCGAACATGACAGGCAGCATCCCCGAGGGATCGGGCCATCAGGGCAAAGGGTTTATCCGGTCTTTTTTTCGCATCTCTCAGGCGGCTTACCGCATCATGGCAGGTGGCATCCACGGCCAGATGAAATCCCCCCAGCCCCTTTATAGCAACAATATGTCCCTGCTTTAACAACAAAGCCGCCTTTTCAACGGCATCTCTGGGTCCGGTGTCCACGGCGCTTCCCCCATGATCCAGCAAAAACGTATGGGGACCGCACACGGGACAGGCATTGGGCTGGGCATGGAATCGCCTATCCATGGGATCATCGTATTCCTTTTGGCATGCCGAACACATGGGAAAGGAAGACATGGCGGTTTTGGGTCGATCATAGGGAATGTCTTTAATGATGGTGTACCGGGGGCCGCAGTTGGTGCAATTGATGAAAGGATATTCAAATCGACAATCTGTGGCATCTGTCATCTCTTTAAGACAATCCTCACAGATGGAGACATCCGGTGAGATCAATGCCGACCGTCCCCCCTCCCCACCGCTACTGCTGCGGATGGTGAAATCAACGTATCCCCGCACTGGAATCCGGGTGGATTCCAGGTCAGAAATGGATGACAGGGGTGGTTTTTTTTTTACAATGTCCTGGCAGAAGGCATCTATTTTTTCAGGGGTGCCCTCCACCACCAGGGTAACCCCCTGGGCAGTGTTGGATACTTCTCCGTAAAAGTTATAGCGGTGCGCCAGCTGGAACACAAAGGGTCGAAAGCCAACCCCCTGCACAATGCCGGAAATATTCACCCTTCTGGCTGAAATACTGCAATTGGTGTCCATGCGGGAACATCACACCGTTTTATTGGACATAACGTCCATAGCATCCAGCATGTTACGCATATCCACAAGGGTCTGCTTTGCGACTTCTTCATCTACCTTGCTGATGGCAAAACCGGCATGGAGAATGACGTAATCCCCGATTTTAACATCCTCCAGGAGCAAGAGACTGGCCTCCCGTCGGACTCCATCCACATCCACTGTTGCCAACGCTTCTTTTATTTCAACTATTTTTGAAGGGACTGCGAGACACATATTGTTTTACCCCATATAATTTCAGTTAA
This sequence comes from Desulfobacterium sp., assembly GCA_045046665.1. Lineage (GTDB taxonomy): Bacteria > Desulfobacterota > Desulfobacteria > Desulfobacterales > Desulfobacteraceae > Desulfocicer. Next base: position 3,059 of record JASFYZ010000343.1, on the reverse strand, counting down.
GGCATAGATAGTACCTGTGACAAACAGATGAGTCAACAGGGAACTCAACTTTCAAACCCGAAACGAGGATGACAGATCAGGGGGCGCATTCTCAGCGGGGAGATATCTCTGGAAGGGGTCTGAGTTTTTTGTCCCTGTCCAGGCACACCAGATGAATTTCTCCGGTGACAGCAGGCTTTTCCCCTCCAGGTCGCCATACTTCCTGGTGCCATATAATCCTGTAAAGACTCTCTCTATCCCACCGGGTACGTATGTCCAGGGTGTCTCCAAATACCGCCCCCTCATGAAAGGAGAGGTCTGCCCGGTACACGGCAAATCCCACCCCCTCCTCGCGCCAGAGCCGGGAAAGCTCCCCAATACCAATGACATCTTCCCTGGCCCTTTCAAAATATTTAAGATAGTTGGCATGGTAGACCACGCCGGAATGATCGGTGTCTTCATAATAAACCTGGGCCGCGAAGTGGTGCGTTTGGGATGACATAAAATTACCTTTTTGATATAAAATTTTCTAGATTATACGTTTTTTTGATTTCTTTTTAACATTCAAAGGACAAGATGTAAATAATGACATGGCCCGGGTTTTCTGCTATAACTCCCTTGCTCAAAGGATGACTCTCTTCCGGGATCAGAAGACCGCATACATCCAGTCCAGTGAAACCGTTTAAAGGGAAAAACCATGAAAAAATCAACCTCACACAAACATAAAACCATGAACAAAACCCCTTTGGCACCGGTGGTGTCCAACAAAGAGGGGGAAATTTTTGAACTGGAAGGCTTTGGTGCAGCGGCCATGGCCGGAGATCAACCGGTACTTCTCACCCAGGGGGAGACCATAGAGATGCCCTATGGCAGCGAAATGATGATGCTGCCAGATAGATTTCCCCTGGTGTTTAATTTTGACAAATTCTGTTTTGAAACCCTTAAAACAAACCCCTACAACCCCGAAGAGCCCATCCATGCGGTGTCTGTCTTCAACTCTCCAGGATACGTAAACAGATACGTTGCCGCCTATGAAAGTGCCGTAAAAGGAGCACTTTTACCTCTGTTTTCGTATGGTGCCACAGGCTGGGGAAAGGGGGGATTCAGATCTGCGGCCATTTGCGTGGACCGGGAAAGACGCCAGGATTTACGCCTCATGCCCCGCAAGGGAATTGAAGCCGGGGTCGAAGCCATGCAGGGAAAATACCCGGATAACCGCCTCATGCGCCATCTGGAAAAATGCGCACTGCTCTATAGTTGCCCTGCGGCAAAGAACTTTTTTCTGGGCCGATTTGAAGCGCCCTTACCCACCTCCCAGGTCTGCAACGCCAACTGCATGGGCTGCATCTCCCTACAAAAAACCGACAATCTGGCCGCTTGCCAGGATCGGATTTCTTTTACACCCGAGCCCCAGGAAATTGCCCAAGTGTGCCTTGAACATTTTCCCAAGGTTAAAAAAAGTGTGGCCAGCTTTGGCCAGGGATGTGAAGGGGACCCTCTCACCACCTTTCATGTCATTGAACCCGCCATCCGCCAGGTTAGAGAAATAACCGACCAGGGCACCATTAACATGAACACCAACGCCGGCATGCCCCATCAACTGGGAAAATTGTTTGACGCAGGCCTTGACTCCCTGCGGGTGAGCATGAACTCGCTGCGGGAAACCTGTTATACCACCTATTTCAGGCCCAAGAGTTACACATTCCAGGATGTGATGAAAAGCTTTGAAATTGCAGAACAAAAAGACAAATTCATCTCCATTAATTACCTCAATTGCCCCGGGGTAACAGATTCAGAGCAGGAATTTGAGGCCTTGACCCAGTTTTTATCCACCCACCGGGTGAACATGATCCAATGGCGCAACCTGAACTATGATCCCCTGGGATATTTTAAAACCATGGAAGCCGCCGGGGGGAAAAGCCCGGCACTGGGCATGGAGTTTATTATCCAGGAACTTTCCCAACGGTTTCCCCATCTCATCCACGGCTACTTTAACCCACCGGTCAGGTGAGGCACAGTATTTCCCTGGACCAGCAGAGTGTTCCACACCCCATCGGGGCAGATACGCTCCACCAGAGTGACTGGCTTTTCTTTCAGGCGAGCACACACCTTATCTGCTTCGCTTTTCAACAGGCCAGAAAGGATAAGCCAGGGTTTTTCCACAAATTCCGGGGTTTCAATCAAGGTTTTCATCACATCATAATGGATATTTGCCACCACAAGCTGGGCTGGCACATCCATGAACGCCTCCCCCCGGGCCTGGATGGCCAAAATTTTTTCATCAAAATTATTCAATCGAATATTGTTCAGGGTGGTGCGCACAGCCAGAAGATTAAAGTCCAGTGCCAGCACCCGTTCACACCCCAATGCCGCCGCCCCCAACGCCAGGATGCCCGTCCCGGTGCCAATATCCACCACAGTTGAAATTTTTTCTTTTTGGCAAAGATACTCCATGTACCCCAGACAATCCTCGGTGGTCTGGTGACGACCGGTGCCAAACACCACACCGGGGTCCAGCAAAATATGGGTCAAATCCGGTCGATTAACAAAGGGAATCTTCCAGGGAGGTGAAATCACCAGGCTTCCGGCGGTGTAGGACTCAATTTTATCTCCATGCCACTCATCACTGGTCATTTCATATTTATCAATGAGGGACAGATTCTCTTCCCGGGCAATGATCTTTTCCACCAAGTCATCATGGGGATAGGAAAAAAAAAGAAAAGAAAAGCCATCCTCCTCCCAGTTGCCGATGAAGGTACTCTCTTCCATGGCTAAGGCAAGGGAGGAGGCAATGCCCTCCAGATAATAGATGTAAAGATATTCATAGGGATTTGACAAAAACATACCTCCAGGAATTGATTCTATTGTTGAATTTATCCACAGCCAACAGGCATGGGGGAATGGATGGGTTAATTACCTGTTCACCCGGCCATCTCCCAGGATGATCCAGACCAGGTAGAGTTAGAACAAACCCATAAGGGAGTTGGCCGATTTCAAAATACCGCTTATATCCCAACCATCCAGGATTGGTGACATGAATACGTTTATAACTGGTATATCAAGATAGGCTGACTCCCTAA
>JASFYZ010000342.1:0-5631 GCA_045046665.1 Desulfobacterium sp. | reverse complement strand
CCAGTACCTGCTTTTTCATATAATCAAGGAGAAGTAAGCATGTCCAAAGAATGTAAAATATGCGGGAAAAAACCAATGGTTGGAAACAATGTCAGCCATGCCCATAACATCAACAAACGCCGTTTCAATCCCAACCTGCAAAAGGTCAGAGCGCTTTATGAGGGTCAGGTAAAAAAGATTGATGTGTGCACCAGCTGCATCAAAGCTGGTCATGTGGTAAAAGCGCCTTAATCAACGATCACGATACGCTTTACGTCTTTAACATGTTTCACACGTCTGAGGTCAGATATAATTTTACCCAATTGTGAGGTACTTTCCACCGCAATGGTAAAATAGCTGTTCACCACCCCATAATCGGTGGTTTCTGTATGTGCGTTGATAATATCTGCCTTGGCCCTTGAGATGGTTAATGCCACATCTGCCAGAAGCCCAGATCTGTCAGTGGAGCGAATTCTTACTCTTACCGGGTAAGATTCTATAGACTCTTCGCTCCACTGAACCTCAATTTTTCGTTCTGGACTCATTTTCAAAGCGTTAATGCAATTTTTTCGATGTACCGCCACCCCCTGTCCCTGGGTGATAAACCCCACAATGGCATCCCCGGGCAACGGATTACAGCACTTTGAAAATTTTACCAGAATATCATCCAGCCCTTTAACTACGATGCCCTCCCTGCTTTTTTTTCGACTTTTCCCCCCAAGGCCTTTATCCCTGAAGGCAGGTTTTCCCTCCTCTTTTTCCTTATCCCTTGCTTCATCTGGAAGGGCTTTATGAAGAATCTGAAGTGGCGTTATTTTCCCAAATCCCACTTGGGCTATCAAACCATCCACCTCTTTAAACCCAAACGCTTCAGCCGCCTGTACCACCTCTCCTGATTTCACCAGCGCATTAAAATTAAAATTTTTCTTGCGGAAAAGCTTTTCACACATTTCCCGGCCAAGGGTGATACTGCGCTCCTTTTCCTGGGTTTTAATCCAATGACGGATTTTATTTTTGGCCTTCACTGTTTTTACAAAATTGAGCCAGTCCGTACTGGGGTGGTGTCCTTTGGTGGTGATGATACTCACAGTACTTCCCGTGGCAAGCTCTTGGGCCAGGGGCACCAGCTTGCCGTTCACTTTGGCACCGGTGCACTGTGCACCCACCTCCGTATGAATCTGGTAGGCAAAATCAACCGGTGTGGCTCCCTTGGGAAGGGTCCTGATATCCCCCCCCGGGGTGAACACATAAATTTCATTGGGATACAGATCAATCTTAACATTTTCAAGGAACTCGTCGGGATCACTGGCTTCTTCCTGGTTTTCCACCAGATTTCTGAGCCAGGCAAAGGTTTTTCCCGTCTTTTCATCAATGGCCGTCCCCTCTTTGTAACTCCAGTGGGCTGCAATCCCGGACTCGGCAATCTGATCCATCTCCCAGGTTCGAAGCTGAATCTCCACCCGCTGCCCCCGGGGACCGATCACAGTGGTGTGCAACGACTGGTACCGGTTGGGCTTGGGAACACCGATGTAATCCTTGAACTTGTAATGGATGGGTTTCCACATGTCATGGATAACCCCCATTGCCTGGTAACACTGAAATTTCACCTCCATAATCACCCTGAAGGCAATGATGTCATACACCTGATCAAAGGGTAAATTCTGGGATATCATCTTCTGATAGATGCTGTAATGTTGCTTGTAGCGTCCTTTAATGGATAGATTTTCCATCCCCTCGGCGGTGAGCTTTTCCGTGAGCTTTTCCCTTACCTCTTCAATGTAATTCTCCTTATCTTCCTTGGCTCGATTCACCAGGGCATCAATGCTGGCGTACTCCTCTGGTAGGGTGTAGAAAAATGCAATATCCTGTAGTTCCTGTTTGAGCCAGAAAATACCCAATCGGGAGGCAATGGGGGCATAGATATCCAGGGTCTCCCGGGAAATATTCACCTGGGTCTCATGGTTTTCATGATATTTAAGGGTTCTCATGGTATGGAGACGGTCGGCCAGCTTGATAAGGACCACCCGGATATCATCGGCCATGGCAAGAATCATCTTCCTGAGACTCTCTGCCTGCTGGACGGTTTTATCTACAACTGAGAGTTGGGACAGCGTGGTCACTCCGGCAACGATGTGGGCAATTCCCGGTCCAAAGACCTCCTGTATCTCCTCCCGGGTGGCGTAGGTGTCTTCAATGACGTCATGGAGAAGACCTGCGGCAATACTCTCCACATCCAGCTTCATGTGGGCCAGAATGGCCGCCACTTCCAGGGGATGGGAGAGGTAGGGTTCACCGGACAGCCGCACATTGCCATCATGGACCCGGGCCGAATAAATGTAAGCCCGGTCAATGATCCCAAGGTCTGCATCGGGATTATACGCTATAATGATATCCAGGATGTCGGTAATTCTGATCATATGCCGGTGAACCTTTTTTTGGGCTACCCACTTAAGCCGGGATATTTTCAAGGCTTTTTATGTGGATAATTAGCTATCAACCCCTAAATTCCAGGCTACTAAGAGGCTTGATTTTAAAGCTTGTCCCACCTTAAGTGGGTAACCCTTTTTTGTTAATATGCTTTGGAAAACAAAACTCGCTTATTACTGGGCTTACCACAGCAGATACACGCGCCCTTTTCCTGGGGTGAGTCAAAGGGAATACAACGAATAGTAACGGAAAGATCTTCCTTTATTTTAGCCTCACATCCATCATCTCCACACCAGTGGGACATGGCAAACCCACCATGGATACCGCTGCGGGATTTGTAGAAATCATAGAAGACCTTGTTATCATCTATATCAATGGTGTTGGCAGCCATGAAAGCCTTGGCCCTTTGAAAGTAGGTATCTTGGATTTCATCCAGAAGCTCACAAAGACCCTCAAGAAATACATCCTTTTTAACACCAGTTTTTTCCCGGGCAGTTTTATCCCTGCGGCCCAGAAAAACAGACTCATTGGCCATGTCCTTGGGTCCAATTTCTGCCCTTAAGGGTATCCCTTTTTTGATCCATTCCCATCCCCGGGCCCCGCCAATATCTCTATCATCAATTTCCACAACTATTTTTCTGCCATGGTATCGAATCTGGCGAAGCTCCGCAGCCAGGGCCTGGGTATAGGCCATGATCTCTGCCTGTTCTTCATCCTTTCTGTAGATGGGTAGCAGCACCACATGGGAAGGCGCCACACGGGGAGGCATGATTACGCCATCGTCATCCCCATGTGTCATAATCATACCACCAATCATCCGGGTGGAGACCCCCCAGGAGGTGGTCCAGGCAAATTGCTCTTCTTTATCGGCGTTCTGGAATTTAATGTCCGATCCCTTGGCAAAATTCTGTCCCAGAAAATGGGAGGTGCCAGCCTGGAGGGCCTTTTTATCCTGCATCATGCCTTCAATACACATGGTGTCCACAGCCCCTGGAAATCGCTCAGAAGGGGTCTTGCATCCCCGGACCACGGGCGTGGCAAGGCACTCTTCCACAAATTTTGTGTAGATATTGAGCATCATCAGGGTGCGTTCCCGGGCCTCTTCCTCGGTGGCATGGGCCGTGTGGCCTTCCTGCCACAAAAACTCACTGGTTCGAAGAAAAATACGGGTGCGCATTTCCCATCTCACCACATTGGCCCACTGGTTGAGCAGCACTGGTAGATCCCGGTAACTGGAGACCCACTTTGACATGGACTCTCCGATGATGGTCTCCGAGGTAGGTCGAACAATCAAGGGTTCTGCAAGTTTTCCTGCGGGAACCAGCTTGCCGTCTTCCCCCTGCTCCAGCTTGTGGTGGGTAACAACGGCACATTCCTTGGCAAATCCCTCCACATGCTCAGCCTCTTTTTCCAGATAACTTAAGGGAATGAACAAAGGGAAATAGGCATTTTTAACCCCGGTCTCCTTAAACATCTCATCTAACTGGGAGGATATATTTTCCCACAGGGTGTATCCCCAGGGCCGAATGACCATACAGCCCCTCACAGGGGATTTTTCCGCCATTTCAGAGGCTTTAACCACCTCCTGATACCACATTGGGTAATCTTCTTCCCGGGTTGGCGTAATTGCTGTTTTAACCTTTTTCCCCATTTACATTCCTCCAGATGATTTTAATTTACATTTTTATAAAAAATAGGCAAGAAAACCCCCGAGTCTTTAGCTCAGGGGTTGTTGACTTTAATTCTGATCTAATTCATATTGTTTGATTTCTTGGAGCAACACCTCAACAAGGCGGTCTTGAGGCACTTTTTTGATAACTTTTCCCTTTTTAAAAAGAAGACCTATACCATCCCCACCGGCAATGCCGATATCCGCCTCTCTGGCTTCACCGGGGCCATTCACCACGCAACCCATGATGGCCACCTTGATATCTGTGGTGGAGTTGAGCAGTGCATCTTCCACGGTGCGAGCAATGTCAAACAAGTTAATTTTACATCTGCCACAGGTGGGGCAGGAGATAATTTCCGGCCCCCGTTTTCGAATTTTAAGGGATCGTAAAATTTCCCAGCCCACCCGGACCTCCTCCACCGGATCACGGGTCAACGACACCCGGATGGTATCGCCAATGCCCTCTGACAACAGCATACCAATGCCAATGGCAGACTTGGTGATACCGGCAAACAACCCGCCAGCTTCAGTGACCCCCACATGGAGGGGCACATCGGTGCGGGTGGAAATAAGGCGATAGGCTTGCACCGTACGTTCCACATCCGAGGCTTTTAAAGATATTTTAATATCATTAAAATCCAACGCTTCCAATATGGCAATATTTCTAAGGGCACTCTCCACCATGGCTTCCGAGGTGGCTCCCATGGTGGCCAGGATATCTTTTTCCAGAGATCCGGCATTGACCCCCACCCGGATGGGAATGCCATGGGCCTTTGCACAGTCTGCCACCGCTTTAACCTTGTGGGTCGAGCCAATGTTACCGGGATTGATTCTCAGTCCGTCGGCCCCGGCATCAGCCGCTGCAATGGCCAGCTTATGGTCAAAATGAATATCAGCGATGAGGGGTATTTCGATCTGTTTCTTTATTTTTTTAATTGCCAGGGCCGCATCCATGTCAGGAACCGCCACCCGGACAATTTCGCACCCTGCCTGGGTTAAGGCCGTAATCTGCCCCACAGTGGCTGCCACATCCTGGGTATAGGTGTTAGTCATGGACTGCACGGCAACAGGTGCACCACTGCCCACAAAGACACTGCCAACCCTTATCTTACGGGTCTTTTGTCTTGCTTTCACAAAGGTCATTAAGTCTTCTTATCCCCACACACTCCACAGACCTGTACGGCCTGACAATTTCATATAAACCAGCATGCCCTACCCTAATGGGTACAAAACCACAGCCTTAATGAATATCAAAGGATAGCCAAATATTCAAGTTTAATGGAGATGTCAAAGGGAGAGATTGGCACTCCTGGCAAAAATATTTTTTTTATTGACAAATCAGGAATAAAGGCATACGAATCTGTAACGATTTTTTTTTGCACAATTCGTAATATGCACACTTTGCACAATTTTATTCTAATGAAGCGTCCTGCATCGCAATGGATTTATACTTAAGTTCCTGTATTATATATATTATCACCCTGTGTTATTTTAAAAATTTTACAAGATTGATCAATTGAAAGTTACAACATTCATGAAACCCAGTGGGTAAAATA
>JASFYZ010000341.1:0-5744 GCA_045046665.1 Desulfobacterium sp. | reverse complement strand
GGCCAGTGCCCCATATTCGCGTATTTGGGACTGCGTAGCATACTAATGCTATGTGAGCAGGCCAAAATAGGTGAATATGGGGTGCTGGCCGAATATTTAATAGGCTATACCCATCCCTCGGGCAGTAGCTGATTGGGTTTTTCTCCAAATTTTTCTTTGAGTTTTTTAAGGCCGGGTCGGGCATAGTGCATGTGGCCTTCTTTCAGGGTTCTGCCGTTGACCATGGCTTCACTTCTCAGGCGCTGTCCCATGGTCCGTTCCAGCTGTTTACCAAGCCACAACACTCGGTCCACATCCCAGCCATGTTTAATGTTCATCTCATCCACCTGGACCAGGGTGTCTTCCAGGCATACAAGCCCCACATATCTGGGGTCATCGTAATAGTACTCCCCGGTGCCCTTGATGGGTCTGTCGTCCAGAAAGTTGGCAGGCTGACCGCCCAGGCCGCCCAGTGTGGCCTCAAAGTTTCTGATACCCGCCTGCATGGCAGCCAGCACAGAGGCTGCGGCCATGCGTTTGGTCTCATGGAAATGGGCAATGTGAAGATTCACATCTGGGAGTTCATCCAGTACCATGGAGAAATAACGGTACACATCCGCTGCAGAGGCGCTGCCATCGTGGTCGGCGTGTTCCACATCGTTGGCACCGATGTCCAGCCATCTTTTGGTGAATTTTACAGCATCTTTCATATCTGTTGCACCCCCAATGGGGCTGCCCCAGATGGTACTAACCGTACCGCACATTTTCATGCCAGCATCGTTGCATTTTTTAATGCTGCGTTCACACTCTTTCCAGTAGTCGGGAAGCGTGGTCCCAGAATTGGCAAAATGGTGTTCCTCTTCGGTGGAGACCATCATTAAAAGTCGGTCTGGTCCAATGCCTTTTTCTTTAAGGGCAATGGCCCTGTCAATGGAGGGTTCACGGATGGTGATGGCCGTAAAGCAGATGTCATCCACATTGATGCCCCGGCGGTTGCATTTCTTTTTAAAGAGATCACCCCTGACATATGTTAATAGCTCTTCTGCATCGCTGAACTGGGGCATGAGATAGGGATTGCCAAGATTGGTAACCTCAATGTGACGGCACCCGGCAAAGATCAGCTCTTCCAGGTAGAATTTCTTGGCTTCGGTGGAGATAAATTTCTCTGAATGTTGGAATCCATCCCGTACGGTGATGTCTCCGATGACTACTTCTTTCGGCATTTTTGGAAAAACTTTCCACATATCATATTCAGTCATTTAAAACTCCTATGGCTGCATGGTTTTTGGGTGTTGACTACTTGATTTTGGTTTATTGCTGTACTACTACAGTCATAATTTTTATAAGCCAATCCTGATTAGAATCTGAAATTACCAAAGGCGGGTTCGCCAATTTCTTTGAGCATACTTACTTCAAAGCCCATGGCCAGCCAGTCCCGGATTTCAGAGAATTTAAGCACTCTGTCGTTTAAAAGTCTTGCAGAGCAGTAAAAGGGATGGGCTTCACCATCGTATTTTTCAATCATTTTGTTCTGAAAGGCATCCTTTTCTTCCTGGGTCATGGGGGTACCCGAGCGTTTTCGTTTGGCCTCCTCAATGGAGAGCAGCACCCCACCTGCACTCTTTCCGCTCATCACCGAGGTGCGAGACCGCATGGTGGAAAACAGGAAATGGGGACGGTAGGCCCGGCCACACATGCCGTAATTGGCAGCCCCGTTGTCCGGTCCGATGACCAGCTGAATCCGGGGGACCTGGGCGCAGGAAACGGCCCGTACCAGATCTGATCCATATTTGCCGATGCCTGCATGTTCAGCCTCAGATCCCACCATGAATCCCGGAGCATTCATGATAAAGAGCAGGGGAATTTTTTCCTGGCTGCATCGAACGATCCACTCTGTGGCCTTTCTGGCGGCCTCGTGGAAGATGATGCCCACCCCATTGGAGGCGATAACGCCCACAGGAAGGCCTTTGATTCGAATTTTACCGGTGAGAATATTGCTGGCTTTTCCCGGGGCGAAATCTTTTTTATACTCTACAAATGCGCTGCCGTCGGCAATGCAATTGATGATGCTGTGGGTATCAATGCTCTGGCCAAAGCTTACTGGCATGTGATCATAAATGGACTCAGCAGGTACCGCAGGCTCTTGTTCCTGGTATCGATGGAGGTGGGTGGTCTGGGGTTTGCTCAAAGAGAGAATGTCCCGGACCCGGGAGACGGCATCTGCCTGATCAGAGCAGAGGTGATCCGCTCCGCCTGAGATTTGGGTATGGGTTTTTGCCCCCCCCAGATCTTCTGCGGAAATGGTTTCACCCGTGGCCATTTTCACCAGGGGAGGTCCGCCCAGAAAGGAGAAGGACTGCTTATCAATCATGATGGATTCACAGGCCATAAAGACAATGTAGGCACCGCCTGCGGTGTTTCCACCGGTACTCATGGTGATCTGTTTGAGTCCCTTGGCCGACATCCTGGCCATGTTGTAAAAAAGGGAACCAAAATGCTGATCATCGGGGAAAACATCCACCTGCATGGGAAGGAATGCCCCGCCGGAATCGGCAATGTAAACGCAGTTGATGCCGCAATTGTCAGCAATGGCTTGGGCCCGCATGTGTTTTTTTAAGGTAATGGGAAAATAGGTGCCCGCCTTGACCCGGGAGTCATTGCCCAGGATCATGGTCCAGTTGCCATGGATTTTACCAAGGCCCGTGACAATGCCACCGCAGGGGACATCGGGAACTCCGGGATAATCCACGCCAAAACCCGCCAACAGGGAAAGCTCAAAAAATTGGGTCCCCGGATCGATGAGATCCTGTATCAGCTCCCTCACCGGGCGTTTATTCTTTTGGGTCAGGCGGTCCACTGCCTTTTGTCCACCGGGCCAGATGGCTTCGTATTGACGTTGGGCAAGTTTTACCTCTTCATTTTCCCAGAATGTTCTGTTTTCACTCATATCTGTTCCCCTATTTTCCTTGGTAAACCGGTTTTCTTTTTTCCCTGAATGCGGTGAGCCCTTCAACCCTGTCTTCGGTGGGGATGGTGACTCGATAGGCATTGGATTCAATGGCAAGACCCGTGGCAAGATCGGTTTCAATGCCCTGGTTGATGGCGTATTTGGCCATTTCAACAGCAATGGGACCGGTCTCTGCAATCATGTCCGCCATGGCCATACACTCATCCATGAGATTTTCCGGGTTGCATATTTTGTTCACAAGGCCAATGCTAAGTGCCTCTTGGGCATCGACCCGGCGACCGGTGAAGATCAACTCTTTGGCCTTGGCCACGCCGATGATGCGGGGCAGTCTCTGGGTGCCACCCCCACCCGGGATAATGGCCAGGCGTGTTTCAGTCAGTCCCATGACAGCAGATTCTGAAGCTATGCGAATATCCGATGCCAGGGCAAGTTCGGTCCCCCCACCAAGGGCAATGCCATTCACCGCCGTGATAACCGGCTTGTTCAGGTGCTGTATGGAGGTGAGTACATTTCTGATGGTCAGGATGAATTTTTTCACCTCATCCTGGGACAGGGTGGCCCGTTCCTTTAAATCGGCCCCCGCACAAAATGCCCGTTCACCGGCACCGGTGAGAATAACCGTGCGGATATCCGGGCGGTATTGCAGCGCATCCACTTCTTCTTTAAGGGCGTTTAAAAGATCAAAATTGAGGGAATTCATGGCTTTGGGGCGATTCAAAGTCAGGACAACGGCGCTTCCCCTTTCTTCAGTTATCAGAACAGTTTCATGGTCCACGATTACCTCCTTGTTTATATTAAAATCTTTGGTAAATTAAAGGGGTGAATTCCATTTTCCGTTGGGGTCAGTCCAGGATGAATTACCGTGGACTGACCCTTGTCATTATTGGATTATCAGACCTTTCCTTCAATGACCAGATCTCTTAATCTATACTTCTGGATTTTACCACTTGCCGTGGTGGGATAGTCCTCGATAAAAAACACAAGTTTTGGAATTTTATGATAGGAAATCTGCTCTTTACAGAATGCCTTGACCTCTTCTTCTGTGGTGGTTTCTCCGGGCCTGAGTTGGATAAAAGCAGCCACTTCTTCCCCATATTTATCGTCTGGAATCCCCACCACCTGGACATCTCTAACCTTGTCAAAGGTGTAGAGAAATTCTTCGATTTCTCTGGGGTAAATATTCTCTCCGCCCCGGATGATCATGTCTTTAATACGGCCGGTAATCTTGCAATATCCGTTTTCATCCATGGTGGCAAGATCGCCTGTGTGGAGCCAGCCGTTTCTATCAATGGCCTGGGCTGTGGCTTCATCATTTTTGTAGTAGCCCTTCATTACATGGTATCCCTTGGTGCACAGTTCGCCCTGTTCGTTGACGGGCATTTCCATGTCAGTGATGGGGTCAAGAATTTTCACTTCCACATTGGGCAGGGCCTTGCCAACGGTGGAAGTCTTGAGTTCCAGGGAATCCTTGTCACGGGTCTGGGTGATGCCGGGAGAGGATTCTGTCTGGCCATAAACAATGGTCATCTCCTTGGCACCCATGTCTTTGATCACCCGTTTCATAACCTCAATGGGACAGGTGGAACCTGCCATGACGCCTGTTCTAAGGGTTGATGTGTCATAGCTATTTTTGTCCATCTCCTCAAATTCGGCAATGAACATGGTGGGAACCCCCAGAAGGGCATTGCACTTGGAGGCTTCCACGGTTTTAAGGACATCCTCCGGGGTAAAGGCCACCACCGGGGCCATGGTGGTTCCGGAAACCATGCAGGTCAGAGTGCCAATGACACAGCCAAAACAATGGAAAAAGGGAACCGGGATACACATGGCATCGTCAGGGGTCAGATTCATACAGGTTGCAAGGCTTGAGGCGTTACCAATAAGGTTGGTGTGAGACAGCATAACCCCCTTGGGAAAACCGGTGGTCCCGGATGTGTACTGCATATTGATGACATCGTCGGGGTCCAGGGAATCCAGGCGTTCTTTAACTTGTGCATCGGAAACTGTCTTGCCCATCTCCATAATGTCATCCCAGTTGTACATGCCGGGTACCTTATCCTTTCCCAGGTAAATGATATTTTTCAGGAAAGGAAGTTTGGGATCGTTAAATTTACCAGGTTCACTGTCCTTGAGGGTGGGGCAGACTTTGTTAAGTACTTTTAAATATTCATCGGCATCCCTGACCCCTCCGGTGAGAATAAGAGTGGTGGTATCGGACTGCTCCAGAAGGTATTCCAGCTCTGCACTTTTATAACTGGTGTTCACCGTAACCAGAACGGCCCCCATGCGGGCGCTGCCATATTGGGTGTAGACCCATTCTGGAATATTGTTGGCCCAGATGGCAACCTTTTCACCCCGTTCGATACCAAGTGCCATGAGTCCCTTGGCAACTTGATCACAAAGGTCTCTAAACTCTTTAAAATTATACTTTATATCCAGCGATAAATACTCCAGAGCACTGTTGTCTCCCAGGTTGTCTGCCAGCATGTCTACGATGTTACCGATGGTGGTTTTGCCTATCTCAATGTCTGGTTTCTGCATTTAATCCCTCTTTAAAGTAATAGTTTAAATACTTGGACACACGTCCCTACAATAAGGGGCTCTACATCAATTCATCCACCCATTTACAGAAAGAGGGCGGGTACAACAGGTGAGGTAAATTGATTGTGGGGAGTTTCTTTTGATGTATCACCCTTAGGGAGACCGAAAATAATAATCGTCCAAGATTTCTGTGGCACCGCAGAGCGGCGTAACGACTACCGCCAGACTGAACAATTATTTATTTCCATCTCCCTTA